>ONAE01000156.1 GCA_900315695.1 uncultured Prevotella sp.
GACGTCACCTGTTGTGAAGATCGACAAGAAAGATAATGTGATGTTTACCAACGACGGCAAGATTTTCCCCATCTACGAGGTGTCTATTGGTAAAGACGCTGTTTCGTACAAACTGCAGGATAAGAAAAAGGCTGATGTGGAGACGATGAACAAATCGGATATCTTTATGATTCGTAATTCGGACGGTACAACCACAGTATTTACTATGCCGAAAGAAACCAGCCAACCTAAAGCACAGACTATTGTTAATTCCTCTACACAAAATATACTTCCAGAAACGCAAAAAGCGGAACCTATCTCGCTATCTCCTGTTGAGCAAAGGAACCAAAATATCATTAATGCATACAACAATATTTCAGTGGGATGGACAGAGATACCTAAGGAGAAAAGAAGTCATTGCAGCTACTGCAGATTGAAGTTGACAAAAGAAAGTGTTATGGAAAATGATGAGGTTTCTTTGGCATTTGAGACTCAAACTATAACAAATAGTGGATGGGAAAAGGCAATTGAATATTCTCCTGTAGTTAATCCAGCGTTTTACGTCACGATAAAGAACAAGACAAACAAAACGATATACATTGATTTGGGAAATACATTCTTCAGTAGGGGTGGTGAGGCCCAGCCTTATTATATCCCTGGCGAAACTCGTCAATACAAAGGTGGTACAACTGGTACTAACGTTAACCTTGGAGCTGTGGCAGGTGCCTTAGGTGTTGGAGGTGCAGTTGGAACTTTGGCAAATGGTGTAAATGTAGGAAGTGCGACTCATTCTGGCACAACAAAAGTGACATACGAACAACGAGTTATAGCTGTTCCTCCTATGAGCACAAAAAGTCTTAGTCCCAAATTGTTCTTTATCGCAGGTAATAGCCAATGGAATCCTATTCTTGAGCAAGTGAACAGAAGTACTTCCTCGAAATTATTGGTATTCGCTAACACTCGAATAGATGATTGGATGAGAGGAGATTTGCTACAATGGGAATCATCTAATTCGCCACTGAACTTTTCATTTTTTGTTACTTATGCATTTGACGAGGCTTGTACCAACACAGTATCTATGAAATCAGATTTATACATGTCAGATATGTATGGAATTGATGGGCTTGGTCAAGCAGAAGCATTGGCAAAAATGAAAGACTTTTCACGCGAATGGAAAAAAACTCTACATTTCTTTATATATAATTTTAAGGGAAATGACCAAAGGGAACAGATGGGTGGTATGTACAGCTCAGTCATCAAATAAACAACAGGTAACGGGGGGCATTGTGTGAGATTACCTATATTTGCAGTGGATATAAAAATCACGAGATTATGAAGAAGATCCTTTTTATCATTGGGTCGTTGAGGAAAGAGTCCTTCAACAGACAATTGGCGCTTGAGGCAGAGAAGATGATTGGCTCGCAGGCCGATGTGACTTATCTCGACTATTCTGATGTGCCGATTATCAATCAGGACATAGAGTTTCCTGAACCAGAGGCTGTAGGTCGTCTGCGTGCTACAGTGAAGGAGGCTGATGGCATCTGGGTGTTCACACCTGAGTATAATTTCAGTTATCCAGGACACGTGAAGAACCTGTTTGACTGGCTCTCACGTCCGTTGGTGGCTGGCGACTATGAGACGCCAACAGTTATCAATGGGAAAAAGGTCGCCCTGACTGGTGCTGGTGGCAAGATGGCTACAGCAAAGTGTCGTGAGAAGCTGACGGAGTTGCTCACGCTACTCAAGGCTGATGTGATGGAACAGCAAACGGGTATCGTGCTGAATCTGGAAGCATGGACTGAAGGCCGTATGATTCTTACAGAAGAACAGATCGCATCTCTGAAAGCACAGGCAGAGGCCTTCCTGAAATTCATCGGATGAAAAAAATGAATATAGCAATTATACAAATCAGTGAGGCAGGTAGTGAGATTGCCTCGACGCTGCAAAGGGAGCTGAAAGCCAAAGTGATCCAGCGCTCAGAGGTGGGTGAGGAATGGCAGAAACAGGATGCCTTTATCTTTATTGGAGCGATGGGTATCTGCATTCGCACCATTGCACCATTTGTTAACGACAAACACGAAGATCCTGCTGTGGTGTGTGTAGATAGCTTAGGACTAAACGCCATCTCCGTACTCTCAGGACATATCGGGGGTGCCAACGATCTGGCTCGTGAGGTTGCAGGTATCATAGGAGGCAGAGAAGTAATCACCACGCAGAGTGACAATGCTGGTCTCTGGGCACTCGATACGTTTGAGAAGCGTTTCGACTGGTCCGCTATGAGTGACGAACAAGAGCTGCAGGAGTGCATCTATGCTTTCGTGAATCGTCAGCCCACAGCCCTGTTTTTGGAAGTACGCGATGAGGGTACAGACTATCTGGAGAAGACCAAGCCGGCGCATGTGACCATCATCGATGACATCAGTGAGGCGGACCCTGAGAAATACGAGTTGCTGATCATGGTGACACCTTTCGTACATGCTGAGCCAGATGATATGCAGGTACTGCATTTTATACCGATGGTGGGGACCATTGGCTTTGGTTTAGCTCATCACCCAAAGGTCTTCAGATATATCTACGACGAGATGGCTGAGGCACTTATCAGTCATGGTATCATGCCTTGTTCACACAGGTATTGCACCATCGATGCGAAGAAGGACGAACCATTTTGCAGGCGGCTCGAAAAGACCTATGGAGAGAAGGTGGAGTTCTATA
>ONAE01000110.1 GCA_900315695.1 uncultured Prevotella sp.
TTGCCGCGTAGCCATCAATGACGAGGGCAACCTCACCATCGCCATTGAGAACAAACAGGAACACAAGCATGAGGACAAGCACCATCACTATCTGCGCCGTGAGTTCAGCTACTCAAACTACGAGCAGAACTACGTGCTGCCAGACGATGTGGTGAAAGACCAGATTTCTGCCAAGGTTGAGGACGGCATCCTGACCATCACCATGCCGAAGACCGAACCAAAGGAAAAGGTCACCAAGGCCATTGAGGTCTCGTAAGCTAAAATTTCAAAACACTAATCAAAGCCCCGACCTGCGTTTGCAAGCCGGGGCTTCTTCTGGATTTTATATGGAATGGCAACTATGCCATGAAGTGCATGATATGACGGACTGACGTTATTTTGGCATCGTAGATGACAGTCAGCTCACGTGTACGCGGATTCCACTTTGTGTTCATCACGCCTTTCATGTGCTCTGCCTTTGCTACAACCTTCTTATGAGAGTCATGACGGCTTACCTTGAAAGTGCAAGCCTTCACGTCTGGACGATAAGCATGCTTGTGAGCATCGAAGTGTGCGGTCTTTTTATCCACCTTCTTATCGAAGTGCGACACCTTCTTATTATTCACTGCAACGACCTTGTCCTTCTTGCCGTTGTGATTCTTATTACCTGCCATTGCCGGCATTGCAAATGTGATTGCCATCATCATGGCTGCGATCACCTTATTCATTGTCTTCATAATCTAGTCTCCTATTCTTTTAATTGTTATTAATCCCTGGCTTACGCCTGCCCCTTAACAAGGGGCTTCAAATGTTCACGGTGCAAAGATAGGATGATTTGGTGAGGTCTGAAAGAGAAAAATCCTATTCTGAAAGGTCGGTTTCCCTAAAATATTGTGGGGATTTCCCCTACCCAATCTTTAATAGTTATCAAAAAAGTGTCTGTTTTCAAGGATGTCAGCGTTGTTTCGCCTTATTTTTCGTACCTTTGCACACAAAATTGAACATCGAGAAGATATGACGCTAAGAGAGTTATTATCATCCGTAAGTGCCGATGAATATACGGACTACCCACTCTACCAGGAACTGTTGAAGGTAAAGCCTGAATATGGTTCCAGCAGACATATTGAGGTCAAGATGGTGAATGGAGAGGTAGCCGTGTATAATGTTCACATCGGTTCTTTAGGGGATATTGTCACCTATCCTATCGATGTGGATCCTGACCTACAGGTAACGAAGATACAGCTTCTTGATGCCATTCTCGCAGAAATGACTTCTCAGCATGATGATGAAGCAGAGCAGACCGAGTTCTGGAACGATCTGACCAATCTGCAGAAAGCAAAGATCATTAGATAGGATGTATGCAGGAGCAGCAGCGGACATATATTGCCATCGATTTAAAGTCCTTCTACGCCTCTGTAGAGTGTGTGGACAGAGGGCTTGACCCGCTGACCACCAACCTTGTCGTGGCAGATGTGTCGAGGACGGAGAAAACCATCTGTCTGGCTGTTTCTCCGTCGTTGAAAGCATACGGCATCGGAGGACGTGCGCGACTGTTTGAGGTTGTTCAGAGAGTGCGCGATGTCAATAACGAGCGCAAAAGAGCTGCCGGGTGGAGGATGACAGGCAAATCCTACAATGACCCAGAACTGAAAGCCAATCCAAGCCTAGAACTCGACTACATCGCTGCCCCACCCCGCATGGCTCACTACATGGAGGTGAGCACCAAGGTCTATGAGACCTACTTGAAATACATTGCTCCAGAGGATATACATGTCTATAGCATCGACGAGGTGTTTATGGATGTAACGGCCTATCTGAGAACCTATAAGTTGTCGGCACATGAACTAGCCATGAAGATGATCCGCAACGTGCTGGCCACAACGGGCATTACGGCAACTGCAGGGATTGGGACAAACATGTACTTGGCAAAGATTGCAATGGATATAGTCGCCAAGAAGATGCCCGCAGACAAAGACGGTGTGCGTATTGCAGAGCTGGATGAAATGTCGTATCGTCAGGAGTTGTGGGACTACCAGCCTCTGACCAAATTTTGGCGTGTAGGCAGAGGCATAGCAGAGAAACTGGCTGTCTATGGTATTGATACGATGGGTAAGTTGGCACGGATGTCAGTACAGAATGAAGGACTGCTTTACCGGCTCCTTGGCGTGAATGCCGAACTGCTGATAGACCATGCCTGGGGCTGGGAACCATGTACGATGGAAGCTGTAAAGGCATATCGTCCAGAGACCAACTCTTTCAGCAGCGGACAAGTTCTACAGGAGCCTTATACTTTCAAGAAAGCCCGTGTGGTGATACAGGAAATGGCAGAAGGAATGGCACTCGACTTGGTATCAAAGCGATTGGTGACAGACCAACTGGTACTGACTGTTGGCTATGATGCAGAGAGTCTGACTCGTCCTGAAATCCGAGCCAAGTATCATGGAGAGATAACCGCCAACTACTACGGTAAACAAGTGCCCAAACATGCACATGGCTCCTTCAATTTCGAGAAGCCCACATCATCCTCGCGCCTTATCATGGAAGGTGCTTCAGAGCTGTTTGACTGCCATGTGAATCCAGATTTGCTGATTCGCAGACTTAACCTGACAACGAACCATGTGGTATCAGAATCATCGGTAGCGGCACAGGAAGATGCTCCCCAGCAGCTTAATCTCTTCACGGACTACGAGGCCCTGGAGAAACAGCGGCAGGAAGAGCAAGCCAAGCTTGATAAAGAACGCCGAATGCAGGAGGCACAGTTGAAAATCAAACAGCGTTTCGGCAAGAACGCCATCCTCCGAGGCCTGAACTTCGAGGAAGGAGCCACAGCCAAGGAACGTAACGAACAGATAGGAGGACACAAGGCATGAACCGATGGAACAGCGAGAGCCATCAAACTCGCTTGAATGGCCGAGTCGTGACAGAGGAAGACGAAGTCAATCACGATTACGACGACATTATCAATCTGCCACACTACGAGCCGAAGCATCATCCAAGGATGTCTATGTGGAACCGTGCAGCCCAGTTTGCACCCTTTGCCGCACTGACCGGCTATGATACAGCCATTCAGGAATCAGGTCGTTTGACAGATGACTGGGTAGCATTGAGTGAATCCGGCAATGAAGAGTTGAACCGTAAGATGGAATTGCTTCTATCCAAGCTTTCGGAACAGCCACATGTAACCATCGAGTATTTCGTGTCAGACGAACATAAGGATGGTGGTACCTATCAGTCTTATACCGGTAATGTGAAGCGCATCGATGAACTTGAAAAGTGCATCGAGTTTACAGATGGGAAGAGAGTCCCACTTGATGCTATAAGAGATATAAAGATTGAGTGATCATTATTCAATCACCTCAATATAGAAACTGAACGGACGAAAGCCGTCGTTGCAGCTGATTCCATTCTCTGATATCCATTGCTGCCCCTCCCTGACATCGCAAGTATGCTCAATGGGATTCTCATACTTCGCCATCAGGTCAGGATAGACCGTCTGGCGTATGGCTGTGATTCGTACTTTGTTCATTCCATTCGTCCCCATTTCATTTCTTCACCCTGCTTGTCATACTGTTTACGCTTACCAGTAGGAGGTGCAGTAAGAGTTATTTATCTGATACGATTTCTGCTTTTCCTACTGGTCGTGTAAAACTGACGGTGACATACGGAGCCTTATCCAGCACCTCAAAAGCGAAGGTGGCATCCATTTCTCTGCTTGCTTTCCTCATATTCGTTTATTTTATCGGGTCTGAACAATAATCTCTACGGCCACAGTCCTTGCAGAACTTGCCAATCCATACATTGTCGAACTGTTCGATGGCTGCTTCAAACATCTCGGGGTCATCGGTCAGGATGCCTGCCTCGAAGTTACGCTTCTTTGGGGACTTCATGCCCATTCCGGCACCAGTCAGGTTCGCTGAGCCGACATAGGCAATGGTACTGTCGATGATGATGAGCTTGAAATGGACTCCGTCCATTATGTACTTGATGAAACTCATACTTTCTTTGTAATTCTCGCCAAATAATCATAGTGCTCACCTTCAGCAATCACCACGGCTGCATATCCATATCTCCCTGCTTTCTCTTTTAGGGTGTCTGCATCGATATAGAGCCAGTCGAAGTGTTCTCCGATGGTGTCCTTGTATTGCATCTGGAAGCTATGTTCACCGTAATAGTCCATTTCGTTTGGAATATCTATCATACCTTCCTCATTCTCGAAAACGTAGCTGATATCCGATGAATCGCAGAGAACTTGACCTCCAGGAGCAAGTATCTTGTCGAGCTGCCTGAAAAACTCAGGCATACGCTCCAAGGTTCCAACAATACCAATGCCGTTCATCAACATAAGGATAGTGTCATACTGACCTTCCAGAGTGAAGAAGTCCTGTTCAAGTACCTTCTTGACTCCACGCTCCTTCATGGTCTCAACGGAAAGAGGGGAAATATCAATGGCGGTCACATCTAAACCTCGCTCTTGCAGGACAAGTGAATGGCATCCTGCGCCAGCTCCTACATCAAGTATCCTTTCTTTTGCCAAATCCAGTGCTTTACGTTCTATCTTTGGCATTGAATCATAGCTGCGGAAAAGAGTAGTCAAGGGAATCTCGTCCTCCTCAAACATCGGAGAGAACACTCTGAGCTTGCTTGCCTTTTTAGTCTTATGGTAGTCGGCAATCGCTCTTCCCATTGGATCCATCTTACTATTGACTTTGTCCATCTCAATCGCGACTCGGCCATTCAAACGAGTTTGATGGCTCTCACTGCTCATTCGATTCATCTTCGACTTCACAGTGTAAGAATCCCATTTCCTTGGCTTTCTCCTGATTCATCAGGAAATAGACCACTTCACCCTCATTGCAGAGTTCACCCTTTGAATTTGTTATCTCTGCATTGATATATACCAAGTTGCGAACTTGCTTCGTGACTTTTGCACGTATGGTCAGCTCCGGCTCTGTAGTAGAAACTGCTTTACGGAACTTCACATTCAGCTGTACAGTATATCCGCTGGTCTGTAGCTTACGGGTGACCACCCATCCGCAAACCTCGTTGATCAACGTACTGAGGATGCCGCCGTGCATGGTGTTCACCCATCCCTGATAGTTTTTCTCGGGATGCCATTTGCTCACAATATAGTCACCATCCTCATAGAACTCCATGTGAAGTCCGATAGGATTCTCAGGACAACAGCCGAAACAGTTGTACTCAGGATGGTTGCGCCAAGGGTTTATTACCTTCTTGCCCTTTGGGCGAAGATTCTCACGTTCGGCAGAATAAGCAAGTTCACTCTGCTCTCTCTTAATCGAATCATTCATTTTTGTTTCTCCAAGTAATCAAATAAGTTGATGGTTCCTGCATCCTCCTCGACATTGAGGTTGGGCACTTCCTCCACCATTCTTGTGGTACCACTTGTCTTATTGACATAGAAATGCACAAGGGCACCTGTGTAACTGCGGAATACCACTTGATACGCAGAATCCGTTTCTTCGCCAATCTGTACAAACATAATGTCAGGATTGTCCTTAGCTATGCTCCAGTCATATTCCTTATGGCAATAGTTGTTCACGCCCTCGAAAGCCATATCTGCTGTTATCTCGCTCTGTGAACCATTTGTGCCTTTGGAACCGCATGAACATAAAAGCAAAGTTACCAATACGATTGACAATGTGATATTCATCAGTATAGATTCTTGCAAGCGTGCAAGCGTCCTTTGGCCGAGCGGTGGAAAAAGACAAGGCTTTAATCTAAAATTCTTCATAACCATTAATGTTTGAAATATTGCGTGCAAAGTTACGAAAATATTTGGATTATTCCTCATTTTTTTGTAACTTTGCCATCTAAAATGAATTATTATGCCACGTAAGACTGACGGAATAGAATTTGAGATTCATCCTCGCCCAACGAAGGGTGAGGACGGCAAGCCGCTGCTCTATGTGCGCCCGGCAAAAGGCCGTAAGAAGAGCTTCAAGCAACTGGAAGATTTCTGCAACAAGTATCGCAACCTGCGTACAGGAGAGTTGCAGATGGTGTTCGACGTAGTG
>ONAE01000067.1 GCA_900315695.1 uncultured Prevotella sp.
GACTTCATCGAGACGCTCGAGGTGAGTGAGACCGTGAAGGAAGAACTGCGTGCTATTACCCCCGCCACTTATACAGGTATCTAGATCAACCAATCAAAATTATTAAGAGTAAGAGAATTAAGAGTAAGAACAATTAAAAAATGACCAACTATGGAATTTGAGAACAACGAAAAGAAACACGAAGAACCAACACAGCAAGATGGTTTTCAGAGAGAGGTAAGACAGGGACGCTCTCCGCGTCCACGTATCCATACAGCAGCACGCCCAGCTTTCGAGCGTACTACCTATCGTCAGCATGACGATGAGGGTGGTTTCCGTCCTGAGGGCTTTGGTGCAGGTCTGCAGAGCAATACACCCCAGCGTGGTGCTTACCGTTCCCGTAACAACTACGAGGGTGGTTATGGTCAGCAGCGTCAGGGTGGTTACAGCCAGCGTCCTCAGCAGGGCGGTTATGGCCAACAGCGCCAGGGTGGTTATAGCCAGCGTCCTCAGCAGGGCGGTTATGGCCAGCAGCGCCAGGGTGGTTATAGCCAGCGTCCTCAGCAGGGCGGTTATGGCCAGCAGCGTCAGGGTGGTTACAGCCAGCGTCCTCAGCAGGGCGGTTATGGTCAGCGTCCTCAGGGAGGTTACAACCAGCGTCCCCAGCAGGGTGGCTATGGTAAGCCTTACGGTGCAGCACCTTATAAGAAGGGACCTCGTCAGCATACTGCCGACTATGATCCAAATGCAAAGTACAGTTTGAAGAAGCGTATCGAGTATAAGGAGATCAACTATGATCCCAACGAGCCGCTTCGTCTGAATAAGTTCTTGGCTAATGCCGGTATCTGCAGCCGTCGTGAGGCTGATGAGTTTATCCAGGCAGGTGTTGTCACCGTCAATGGTGAGGTAGTGACAGAACTGGGTACCAAAATCCTTCGTACCGACGAAGTGAAGTTCCACGATCAGCCTGTAAAGATCGAGAAGAAGGTCTATGTCCTGCTGAACAAGCCGAAAGACTATGTGACAACCAGCGATGATCCTCAGCAACGTAAGACGGTGATGGATCTGGTAAAGAATGCTTGTCCGGAGCGTATCTATCCTGTAGGTCGTCTGGACCGTAACACTACCGGTGTACTGCTGCTGACAAACGATGGTGACTTGGCTTCTAAGCTCACACATCCGAAGTATCTGAAGAAGAAGATTTATCACGTATATCTTGATAAGAATGTCACAGCTCATGACCTGCAGCAGATTGCTGAGGGTATCCAGCTGGAAGATGGTGAGATCAAGGCTGATGATGTTCAGTATGCTCACCCCACTGACAAGAAGCAGGTAGGCATCGAGATCCACAGCGGAAAGAACCGTATCGTGCGCCGTATCTTTGAGAGTTTGGGCTATCATGTGCAGAAGCTTGATCGCGTGCAGTTTGCAGGTCTAACGAAAAAGAACCTGAAGCGCGGTGACTGGCGTTATCTCACAGAGGAAGAGGTAGATCGCCTTCGCATGGGTGCCTACGAGTAATAACTAGTATAACTAGTAAGACTAGCAAATCTAGAAATAAAATGAAAAGAACAAAGATTATTGATGTGCTGAAAAGCACAGAATACGGTAAGGATATCTGCGTGAAGGGTTGGGTGCGTACGCACCGCAGCTCTAAGGCAGTTGACTTTATCGCCCTCAACGACGGATCGACCATCAAGAACGTTCAGGTTGTGGTGGATCCCGCTAAGGTGAGTGAAGAGATCCTGAAACAGGTGACAACAGGTGCCTGCATCTGTGCCACGGGTAAGCTGGTGGAGAGTCCTGCTGCTGGTCAGCCTTCTGAGATTCAGGCAGAGGCTATTGAGATCTATGGTCTCTGTGGCAACGACTACCCGATGCAGAAGAAGGGACAAAGCTTTGAGGTGATGCGTAAGAACGCCCACATGCGTCTGCGTACCAATACCTTTGGTGCTGTGATGCGTATTCGTCATAATATGGCGATGGCTATCCATACTTATTTCCATGAGCATGGCTTCTACTATTTCCACACACCGCTGATCACTGCCAGCGACTGTGAGGGCGCAGGAAACATGTTCCAGGTAACCACCAAGAATCTCTACGACCTGAAGAAAGATGAGAACGGTAAGATCATCTACGATGACGATTTCTTCGGTGAGCAGACCTCACTGACGGTTTCTGGTCAGCTGGAGGGTGAGCTGGGGGCAACGGCACTGGGTGCTATCTATACTTTTGGTCCTACCTTCCGCGCAGAGAACAGTAATACCCCTCGCCATCTGGCAGAGTTCTGGATGGTGGAGCCTGAGGTAGCTTTTCTGGATCAGGAAGAGCTGATGGATCTCGAAGAGGACTTCATCAAGTACTGTGTTCTTTGGGCTCTTGATAACTGTAAGGATGATCTGGAGTTCCTGAACAAGATGATCGACAAGACCTTGATTGAGCGTTTGGAGGGTGTGCTGAAGGAGACCTTCGTACGTCTGCCTTACACTGAGGGTATCAACATCTTGCAGGAGGCTATCAAGAATGGTAAGAAGTTCGAGTTCCCTTGCAACTGGGGCGACGATCTGGCTTCAGAGCATGAGCGCTACCTTGTGGAGGAGCACTTCAAGAAGCCTGTCATCATGACTGACTACCCACGTGCCTTCAAGTCGTTCTATATGAAGCAGAACCAAGAGCAGGGTGAGGGCAGTGTCGGCTATAAGGGTGCTGTGGCTCCTGGACCTACCATGCAGGGTACCGATGTGCTGTTCCCGCAGATTGGCGAGATCATCGGTGGTTCTGTTCGTGAGGAAAGCTACGATAAGCTGATGGCTGAGATTGAGCGCCGTGAGATGGATAAGACCCACCTGTGGTGGTATATCGATACCCGTCGCTGGGGTACCTGTCCGCATGCAGGCTTCGGCCTCGGTTTCGAACGCCTGATCCTGTTTGTGACAGGTATGCAGAATATCCGTGACGTGATTCCTTTCCCGAGAACACCGAAATCAGCAGAGTTCTAAATAGAAAAGCCTCGCCAATTGGCGAGACTTTTTTTATTTTACTAACCTGACACCTTCTTCCTCGATGACGATAAGCCTGCGCTTATACAAATCACCGATTGCTTTCTTAAAGGCTTTCTTGGAAACTTGGAAACGGTCGTAAATCAGTTCCGCAGGCGATTTGTCGCCGAGGTTGCAGTAACCATCGTTCTCGTAGAGATAGCGTAGCAGTATTTCAGCAAAGTCGAGTGTCTGTTGGCGACCTGTCTGCTGAAGCACGATGTCAATCTTGCCATCTTGTCGTACGTGATCCACGTAAGCCTTCACCCTCATACCGCTATGCAAGGGCTGGAAGATCTGATTCTCGAAAATCAACCCTTGGAACTTGTTGTTGATGATAACCTTGAATCCAAGATCGGTCTTTTGCCATATCAAGATATCTACTTCCGCACCATGCTGAAGTAAAGGCAGGTCGTTGATGGTTGGAACGCTGAGATATTTCTCTACCTTAGCAGTAGCCATCAGGCGGTAGCTGTCTTCATCCACCTTAATATATATGATATAGCTGTGATCCTGTTCCATATGTTTCTTCTGCTCACGGAAAGGACAGAAGAGGTCTTTCATCAGTCCCCATTTCAGGAAGGCGCCAAACTGGTTTACCCATGCCACTTCAAGATAAGCAAACTCGCCCACCTTGGCGTATGGACGTTCTGTGGTGGCTACCGGGCGTTCCTCCTGATCCAGGTAAAGGAATACCTCGATCTCGTCGCCAATATGCATGTCATTGGTTACGTAACGCTGTGGAAGAAGGATCTCACCTTCCTCTCCGCCGTCAAGATAGAGCCCGAAATCAACGGTCTTGACTATTCTGAGGGTATTGTAATCTCCGAGTCTGAGCATGTCTCTTGAGGTATTAATGGGGTTTCGATCAATCCGTCGCGTAGATGGATAGTACGGTCTGTAATGGCAGCCAGTCCCTCATCGTGGGTCACAATCACAAAGGTCTGCCCGAACTGGTCGCGCAGGTCGAAGAACAACTGGTGCAGTTCTTCCTTGTTCTTCGTGTCGAGAGAGCCTGATGGCTCATCCGCTAAGATTACGGAAGGCTTATTCACGAGGGCACGTGCTACGGCGATACGCTGTTTCTCACCACCCGAGAGTTCGTTGGGCTTATGAGAGGCACGATCGGAGAGTTTCATGAATGCCAGCAGTTCCTCTGCCCGCTGCCGGGCCTGTTTGGGCTGTGAACTCTGGAAGCAGCTGGTGGAACTGGAACACGAATCCGATGTTCCGGTTGCGGAAGTCTGACAGCTGTTTCTGACTGAGGCGTGTCACATCGATATTGTTGATTTGTATATGTCCGGTATCTGGGCGATCCAGTGTGCCGATGATCTGTAGGAGGGTGGTCTTACCGGCACCACTGGGCCCCACGATACTCACGACCTCTCCCTTTTCGATGTGCAGGTCGATGCCTTTCAGCACCTGCAACGAGCCGAAGCTCTTGGTAATATTCTTAATGTCTATCATAATTGTTTTGCTTTCTGATTTCTTTCATGGAGCCACCGCGAGATGGTCTCATAGATACTGTTCTCCTCATGGTGCTGAGCCTCGGTGAAACTCATGCGGTCTTCCTTCTGGTCACCGAACTGATCAGGGAAGATAATCATCAAGTTCTTACCTGAGAAGTGCTTCTGTAACTCGTCGGGCAGGCGCTCCAGGGCATTCTTATACGAGATGGTACCTTTACGGGCAGTCACAACCACGAAAAGATGATCCTCGGAGATATCTGCCGCCAACTTAGGCAGTTCGTTCCAATGGGGCATTTGCGTGTATTCGGCTCTTACGTTCGGATGGCGGTTGTTGATATACTCCGCAATCAGTGTCAGTGACTCCTGACGTCCGTGGAACTGAATCCGGCAATCAAGTTGTCCTGCTAATCTGCCCAGACGTTCTAGCCAACGGTGGAATCCCGGCTCGAACTCCGCCCTTGAGGGGACAGCCACCTGGATACGTCGCAACGTATTCATGGGATGGACAAAACGGGTGAGGATAATCTGACGGTTCAAACCGTTATACAAGCTCTGAATGAATTCACCCCAAAATCGCGGGTTATTATCCGTATGCACGTGCATACCCATGATAATCTCCGAACAGGCAAACTCACGGAAGGCATGTTTGATGCCGTTGGCAATGTTCGTAGCCAGACGCACCTGGGTCTGCACTCTTACCTCTGAGGCACTTGCCTGTTGCTGCAGACGTTCCAGGAGTTGCAAGCCCTGTTCGCGGTAAGTGTTGCTGTGGATGCCGTCATACACCACGTTGAGTGCCACCAACTCTCTGTTCAGACGCTGATTGCGGATGGTGTTGGCTAGGGACAGCAACTGTGGGGCAATCTCAGGATATTTTACACAGATCAGTATCCTCTCATCGTCCTCATCGATGGAGGTGTCATTGCGCAGATGGGTCTTCTCCTGGATGATGATCTGTTGGGAGGCATGCTCTGTCATCAACGTACTGATCACACAGGTGAAGAGAATCATCATCACAACACCGTTGAGCATGACGTCATCCATCAGATACACACCTGGTGCCACTTCCAGTCGCATGCCCACCAGTACCATGGCGATGGCACCTGCCGCATGGGCAGAGGTGAGTCCGAACATCATGTTTCCATCAGCCTTTGACAAACGGAACAGCAGACTGGAGATATATGCCGCAAGGGCCTTTCCGAAAGTGCCGAAGAACACGATGAGGAACACTGTCCATAAGATGTCGATGCCCGTGAAGATTGTACGGACATTGATAAGCATACCCACACCAATCAGGAAATATGGAATGAACAGAGCGTTGCCGATGAACTCGATACGGTTCATGAGCGGTGAGACGCGCGGGATATATCTGCTGAGGATCAAACCGGAGAAGAAGGCGCCGAAGATGCCTTCGATACCGATGAGTGAGGTGAGGGCTGCACTGAGGAACATGATTCCCAACACGAAGATATACTGCATCACGGCGTCACTATAACGGCGTAGGAAATAGCGTGCCAGCTTCGGAATCAGGATGATACTGCCGATGCAGAACAAAGCGAACTTCAGGATAAACAGTGGCCAGTAGAACCAGCTGTTGTTCCCGTCATACGAGCCGGAGAGGGCTGCCAGCATGAGAAGTGCCAGGAACAGTGAGATCATCGACGATCCCACACTCAGACTGACGCTCGGATGCCGTTGCAGACCATATCGGCCTATGATCGGGTAGGCTATCAGCGTGTTTGATGCCATGATACAGCCTAACAGGAACGAGGCGGAACCAGAGTAACCCAGGAAAGAAATGGCCATCACGTAAGTGAGGATCAGCGGCACGAGACAGGTGAGCAGTCCAAACACCACAAACTGTTGGGAATGTTTCTTCACACCCTCCATATCCATCTCCAGTCCGGCGAGGAACATGATATAGTAAAGTCCCACACGACCGAAGAGTTCAAAGGAATTGTCGCGCTCCAGGATATGGAAGCCATATTGTCCGATAGCGACACCTGCCAGTACCATACCGATGATATGCGGAATGCGCAGTTTGCTCATGACGATAGGGGCAAACAGGATAATCATCAGCACCACAAAGAAGACCAATGTGGGGTCGGTAATGGGGAAATATGCAGATAATAGTGTCATTTCTGCTGCAAAGTTAGTGATTTTTCGATAAATATTACTAACTTTGCAGCCAAATTTAATCAATTTGTAAATTGATTCTTGATGAGAGGAATTTCCCCATGGACGAACTGGTGTTGTTTGGCTCTGAGCGTAGCGCAGGTAAGAAATACACCTTCAAGGGAAAGGAGATTGAAGTGAAGCTGCTCCAGCATAACGACGATTTCAAGGATGTGGATATCGCCTTTACCAGTGCAGGTGCTGGTACATCGAAGGAATTTGCTGAGACCATCACGAAGTATGGTGCCGTGATGATCGACAACTCCAGTGCCTTCCGTATGGACGACGATGTGCCCTTGGTAGTGCCTGAGTGCAATGCCGAGGATGCCCTGAACCGTCCCCGTGGTATCATTGCCAATCCTAATTGTACCACGATTATGATGGTGGTAGTGCTTCAGCCTCTGGAGCAGATCTCTCACATCAAGCGCATCCATGTGTCAAGCTATCAGAGTGCCTCTGGTGCCGGTGCCGCAGCGATGGCAGAGTTGCAGCAGCAGTATAAGGAAATGGTAGAAGAGGGTGAGGTGAAGACTATCAAGAAGTTCGCCCACCAGCTGGCCTATAATGTGATACCCCAAATCGACGTGTTCCAGCCCAATGGCTACACGAAGGAGGAGATGAAGATGTATAACGAGACTCGTAAGATTATGCACACCGATGCGAAATGTTCTGCAATGTGTGTACGTGTGTCGTCGCTGCGCTCTCATTCAGAGAGTGTGTGGATCGAGACAGAGAAACCCATCAGCGTTGAAGAGGCTCAGAAGGCGATTGCCGCAGCACCTGGTTGTCAGCTGAAGGATGATCCCACCACGCTGACCTATCCAATGCCTCTCGAGACAGCCGGAAAGGATGATATCTACGTTGGCCGTGTACGTAAGGATCTCTCTGACGAGAATGGTCTGACCTTCTGGCTCTCTGGTGACCAGATCCGCAAGGGTGCTGCCCTGAATGCCGTTCAAATTGCTGAGTACCTGATAAAAGTAGGAAATGTTAAGTAAGAAGTTGAAGTATATATATAGGGCAGCCTTTTGGACTGCCCTATTATGCCTGTTCAGCTGTGATGGCGGTGATGACGATGGTCGCCGCCTAGGTGAGGAAATTGTAGGTACTTGGCAGCGTGGCTGGAATGAAGGGGACATCATTATTGAGGGTGACCCTGATACCAAGCCCGATAACTTTACCTATGACCTCTTCTATTTCTATGGTGATGGCAAGTACAACGGTATGGTTCGTGATGGCTCTTTCCTGACGGTTGACACTGATGGAGAGATGATTTTCGAGGGTACCTATCAGTGTGACAACAATAATCTGAAGTTGGATTGTGTGAACAGCGAAGGTGAGTCACGTAAGATTCTGGCTCAGGTGTTGAGGTTCACAGACAAGGAGATGCAGATACGTTATGTCAACGATGAGTATGATGTCACCGTGACCGTCATTATCCGTAAAGTCTCTGATTTAGTCAAGTAAATCCACTTTTTCCTTATTCCTCATCCTCTACATCTGCTTCATGGAATATGCAGTCGTAGGTGATTTGACTGTAGGCAGAGAAATAGCCTAAGCATCCCCCAGTGAAGTTCTTCAACGGGTTGGTACCCGTGTTATCCATAATCTGCATGGAGTAGAGGTAGTCGTAAGTCTTCTGGTCGATGGAGCGGATTTCAATATGCAGTCTGTCGCCCTCTATGAGCTCATCTTTGTCATTGCTGCCTTCACGGGCAAAGCTGAAGAGCTGTTGCAACTCGCGGTTCGGGTTCTGGTCGTCGCGTTTCACTGCCCAGCGATAGCCCGACGTATTGCGGTAGATGTGCATGAAGTACCAGTTGTCTTCATTGGGAATATCCTGCAGCATCAGCTCTCCCATCTGGTAGTTTTCCGTTACTATCTTCTTTCTGATAAAACGGAAGTTGTTCATCCTTGGCATATTCTGCATGATGGAGCTTGAGGTGTAGTGGTTGTCGTCGAACGTGACGTCGATGGTGTATTCCACCCCAGGCACACCGTTTGCTGTAGCTTTGTATCTGCCGTTTTTTGTATAGGTGAGATTGTTCACGCTACCGTCGCTGCCAGTTATCACCACCTTCGCATGATCGATATTGCTTATTGTCGAGTTGTTATCCATGTTGTTTGTCTGGCTGATGCGTGCCTCCATACCATTGTTCGACACCGATGCTTCCACCACATAGATGGGATCTACCTGGTGATAATTGATTTCGATGTCTTTCTTGCAGGAAGACAGCAGGAGGGAAATCAGACAGAAGAACATAAAACTATATTTATTCATTGGCATCATCAGAATTTGAAGTTATATGATATGGAGGGCACAATGCCGAAGAGGCTGATCTGCTCGGCACGGGTTCTGGCACCGTTTTCGCTGTCCTCGAAGTTGATCAGGAAAGGGTTGTAGCGGTTGTAGAGGTTGTATATACCGAATACCCACTGGTTGGTCACACGCTTTCCTTTCTTACTCCACGAGGCACTGATATCCAGGCGATGGTAGTCTGGGGCACGATAGCCATTACGCTCAGCATAGTAATAGATCCAGTTGTCAATAATCTGATACTTACTGCTGGGGGCGGTGAATGCCTGTCCGCTGTTGAATACCCACGCTGCATTCAGTGCCCAGTATTTGCCGAGTTTCAAGGATGCAACGATATTCACATCATGGCGACGGTCGTTGTTGGCATCATACCATTCACCGTTGTTCACACCGTCAATACGTGTCTTTGACCATGACAGCGTGTAAGCGATCCAACCCGTTAAACGTCCTAAGTTCTTACGAAGACAGAACTCCGCACCATAACTTCTTCCCTCTCCGGCCAGTATTAGTCGTTCGAGCTCTATCTCACTGCTGAAGCTTTTGCCATCACGATAGTCAAGCACATTCTCCGTCTGCCTGTAATAACCTTCCACCGAGAAGTCGTAAGTCTGGTTGGCTGTCATTGCGAAGAAGCCTGCGCTCCACTGATCGGAAATCTCCGGTTTGAAGATATTACTGCTGATAGCATAGCGGTCGAAGGGTGTTGAGGTACTCTGGTTTCTCAGCGCATGGATGTTCTGTGAGGAACGGGCATATCCCAATTTTATACTTGTCAGTTCCGTAGGCTGGATGCTGACGCTGCCTCTGGGCTCTATCACCTTGTGGGTGGTCACGATTTGCCATTTCTTATAGTTATAGTACCAGTCGATATTGCCGTCGGGGGCGATGTCGTAATAAAGCGATCCTCCGAGTGGTGAAAACAGGTTCAGACGAACGCCTGCCGAGATGGACAAGGCCTTTGATAACTTGAAATCGCCGTTTAACCAGACGGCATTCTCCCATGCCCGACGTTCTTCCTTATCGTATTTGTTAACTACCTGCCACTCAGCCGATTTTACGTTTATCAGTGATGACTGGAAACCGATTCTCAGATTCTGGTTCTTGATGTTGATATTGAAGTCCTGTCGGAAACTTCCCTGACGGATGTGCCCCTTGTACCAGAGGTTCATACCAACGAAATCCACACCGTTGTCATTCTGGTAACCACTATAATATAAGGTAGTCTGTGAGTTCGATCCGCCATTGAAGTGGTGCAACCATTTCAGACTTCCCATCAGGTTGTTCCAGCGGATATCTACCATCTTATCTACCGCCGTGCAGTCGTAGCCGGTGAAGAATGTTAGGAATAGCTGATTACGTTTACTTATGGTCCAGTCGAACTTCGCATTGATATCATAGAAGTAGAGGGTGTTATGCCTGAAGTCGGGCGACAGTTTCAAAATCTGGTCCATATAGGTTCGGCGGGCTGTAATAAGGAACGATGCCTTGTCTTTTGCGATAGGACCTTCCAATGTGCCTTTCGCCGATAGCAGGCCGATGGTCGCTCCACCGTGGAACTTATGCTTGTCACCCGTACGTCCTATGATGTCTAGTACAGCCGATGAGGCACCGCCATATTGGGCAGGCAACAGTCCCTTATAAAGGGTGGCTCCTGCCAGGGCATCGTCGTTGAAGGTCGAGAACAAACCGCCCGCATGACCTACATTATAAATAGGTGCATTGTCGAAAAGTACCTGGTTCTGGGCTGACGTACCGCCACGTACCTGAAAACTGCTGGAAGCATCGCTCTCCATTTTTACACCAGGCAACAACTGGATCGAACGCATGATATCCTTCTCGCCAAAGAGCTGTGGGGTGTTCGTCAATTCCTCGATCCGGATAACCTCTTCACCCATCTGCACGTTTTGGATGCGCTGGCGCGTACTGTTGGCAGTTACAATCACTTCCTCCACTCGCTCAGTGCGGATGGAATCTTCTGTCTCTGGTGTGACTATAGCCAGACAAGCGGATAGAATGATGTTAAGTGTAATCATTAGTGCAAAGGTATATAAAAAAAGAGAAATAATTACGAAGAAATGAGGAAAATCGATTATTTTTAGTAATTTTGCACCATAAACCGTATGTTTTTGCGCAAAATGAAGAAAATTTTCTTAGCCTTGATGGTAATTTTGGCACTTGGTGCCTGCAGTAATGGAGAGAAGCCTTTCTCTTATCGTGGCCTGTCAATGGCCCTGCCGTTCCAGACCTTCTGTGACTCTCTGGCAGCTCGTGGCTTTGCTGTTGACTCTACCAAGACTGATGCTGCTTTTACCCGTGTGGTGATGGCTCATCCCACAGAAAAATTCCGTCTGATGTTGGCTCAGCAGAATGGTCAGTTGATTGCTCTCCAGGAGAACTACCAGATCTCTACCAACGACAGCACCCGTCAACTTTGGCTGCAGTTGCGAGATGACTTTGAGAAGGAACTCGGCTCATGGCCCAATATGCCGAAGCATGGCGACGACCATAAAGTGGCAAAGTTCGAGACCGCAGGTGGTTTCATCACTCTCACCCTTGAGAATACATACACGCCCACCCTTCAGGTACTTTACGAGAAGAAGAAAGAGCAAAGAGATTACCACAAATAGGCATTGGAAGGATTATCTCCGCTAAAGTAAAACAAGTTGTTTTGCTTTGGCGGAGATGCCTTCTTCTATCGTAAAAGATAACTCCTTTGATAGTAAAACAACTTGTTTTACTGTGAGAGATAGTAGTGATAGTGGTGCTAAATAATAGTCATTGTGTAGAGATAGACCACTGCGGCGGGGATGGCTAACAGCGACGAGTCGAAGCGGTCTAACATACCACCATGACCAGGTAGGATGTTGCCAGAGTCCTTGATGCCGAGGGTGCGCTTGAAGAGGCTCTCCACCAGATCGCCCCAGGTGCCGAATACCACGATGGTGAGACCAAGACCTGCCCAACCTACTGCATTCAGTCCCAGATCATTCACGCCATACTGTTCCGTGAGATACCACACAAGCACTGCTACTGCCATTACCAGGATGCCGCCGCCGATGCTGCCCTCCCAACTCTTACCAGGAGAAATACGGGGAAACAGTTTATGCTTGCCTAAGAGTGAACCACAGATATAGGCACCCGTGTCGTTGATCCAGAGGAACACGAAAACGGAGAGTGGCGCCAGATAGCTGAAGGCGATGTCGCTGCCCACCGAACGGAAGGCCAGCACGTTCAGCAGCGAGAAGGGTAGGGCGATATAGAGCTGACTCATCATTGTATAGGCCCAGTCGTTCACAGGATCCTCCTGTTTCAGATAGAGCTCTGCTACCATCAGGTAGATAATGGAGATGAGGTAGGGGATGAACACCCCTGCCGACGTAATGCCAGCGTTGTAACCTGCCATGGCAAAGAAGAAATACACCCCTGCCACCGTACAGATGAAACGGTTCACAGTGATGTTCTCACGGTCGTTCACCAGACTGGTAAACTCCCAGATGGTGAGTCCTGTCACCAGCGCAAAGAGTAGTACCATAGCCTCTGCGCGGAGGAAACAACACACGATAGCGGCTACGAAAAACACCGCCGTAATGGTTCTGACAATAAAGTTCTTCATACATCTTGGGATTTATCTTCTTCATCTTTCGGCTCCTCAGCTTCTTTCGCTTCCAGCTTTCCCTGAGCCTCCAGTTCACGGGCGCGCTCCTCAGCCATGCGCTCTGCATCTGCCTTCATCTGGGCTTCCAATAGCTCCTCGGCTCTGCTGGTCCAAGGACGCTTGCCAAAGATCCGCTCCACATCCTCTGCGAAAATCACCTCACGATCCACGAGCAACTGTGCCAGTTGGGCGTGACCTTCCTTGTGCTCTGTCAGGATCTGTTTTGCGCGCTCATATTGTTCGTTGATCATCCGTAGCACCTCATCGTCCATCACCTTAGCAGTCGTCTCAGAATAAGGCTTCTGGAACTGGTACTCCGCATTGTTATAGTAGCACACGTTAGGCAGTTTTTCGCTCATACCTGCAAAGGCAATCATACCGTAGGCTTGCTTTGTCACACGTTCCAGGTCGTTCATTGCACCAGTGGAGATGTGACCTACAAACAGCTCCTCAGCCGCACGGCCACCTAAGAGTGAACACATCTCGTCGAGCATCGCCTCCTTCGTCTGGAGCACGCGCTCCTCTGGCAGATACCAGGCGGCTCCTAATGCCTGACCACGTGGCACAATCGACACCTTCACTAGGGGGTTGGCAAACTCTGTAAACCACGAGATGGTGGCATGACCTGCCTCATGGATGGCGATCGAGCGCTTCTCTGCCTGTGTCATCACCTTGGTCTTCTTCTCCAGACCACCGATGATACGATCCACAGCGTCGAGGAAGTCCTGCTTCTGCACCGTCTGACTGTTGTGGCGTGCTGCAATCAGCGCAGCCTCATTACATACGTTGGCGATATCGGCACCAGAGAAGCCTGGTGTCTGACGTGCCAGGAAGTCGATATCCACGCTGTCGTCGGTCTTCACGGGCTTCAGATGCACCTTGAACACCTCCTTGCGCTCGTTCAAGTCGGGCAGATCTACATGGATCTGACGGTCGAAACGTCCTGCACGCAACAAGGCTGAGTCGAGCATGTCGGCACGGTTGGTAGCTGCCAGGATGATCACACCTGAGTTCGTACCAAAGCCATCCATCTCTGTCAGCAGGGCGTTCAACGTGTTCTCGCGCTCATCATTGCCACCCATCGCGGGGTTCTTCGAACGGGCACGACCCACTGCGTCGATCTCATCGATGAAGATGATACAAGGCGACTTCTGCTTGGCCTGCTGGAAGAGGTCACGAACACGACTGGCGCCCACACCCACAAACATTTCCACAAAGTCGGAACCGCTCATTGAGAAGAACGGCACACCAGCCTCACCGGCCACTGCCTTTGCCAACAGCGTCTTACCCGTTCCCGGAGGACCTACGAGCAGAGCGCCCTTGGGAATTTTACCTCCCAGCTCGGTATATTTCTCGGGGTTCTTCAGAAAATCCACAATCTCCTGGATTTCCTGCTTGGCGCCTGCCTGTCCGGCCACGTCCTTGAACGTAATTCCTAGGTCGCCTCCCTTTTCATACATCTTCGCCTTCGACTTGCCGACGCTGAACACGCCACCGCCGACACCGGCTCCACCGCCGCCCATGCGGCGCATGAAGAAGATCCACAGCGCCACGATGATGAATATCGGCATGAGGTTATAGAAGATCATATTCAGGAAGTCGTTATCCTTATGGTTCTCATAAACGAAGTCGCCCGTAAACGCCTTGTCGTCCTTTGCTTTGTTGATAAACTCCTCCAATTGGTCAATAGAACCGAACTCCACCTCCACATACGGATCACTGCCCGTTTGTTGTGCACTCTGGTGGAACACGTCTCTGATATGCTCGGGCTTCACGTACATCTTGATGACGCTCTGGTTCTTGTTCACCACGATCTTCGAGGCATAACCATGAGTCACCATTGACTTGAAGTCAGAATATGAGGCATTCTTAGCAATACTACTATTGGTGGGACCGCCACTTGAGAAATACAGCAGTCCGAGGGCCACAATGGCAATGATGTAGATCCAGTTCATATTGAACCGGGGCATATTCATTTTGGGCCCATTATCTCCTTTGTTGTTATTCTGTTTGTTATCCATTGTTTTACTTTAATATAAGTCAGGTATTCTTGTTAATGTGGCATCTTCCCAGAGGTGCTCAAGGTCGTAAAACTCGCGCACGTCGGGCAGGAAGATGTGCACCAGCACATCACCGTAGTCCATCGCCACCCACTGTGCATTTTCCAGTCCCACCACGTGTGAGGGCTTCTCCTTGAGCCGGTCGCGGGCAAAGTCGCCTACCGACTCAGTGATGGCCTCCACCTGTGAGGGTGAGTTACCTTGGCAGATGATGAAATATTGGCTGATGGTGCCTTCTATCTTTCTCAGGTCAGCGATCACGATGTTGCTGCCTTTCTTCTCTTGAATTGCTTCTGTAATTGTCTGTACTAATTCGTTCATTAATTATAATAAATGTGTAATTTGGAGTACAAAGGTACTGATAAAACAGGGAATAACAAAAGAAAAGCGAAAATTTTGCGGTTTTTTATAAATTTTCGCCCAAAAGTTTTGGTAGTTCATAAAAAAGTACTACCTTTGCACCCGCAAAACGAGATTTGCAGACAATATTGGGGTATGGTGTAATGGTAACACTACAGATTCTGGTCCTGTCATTCTTGGTTCGAGTCCGAGTACCCCAACTTAGAAGATCGCTAAGCAGTCATAAACTCTTAGCGATCTTTTTTATAGTATTATATTACTAGACAATGAGTAGAAGTGACCCTTTGACAGTCTCAGGGTGACAGCTAGGCGCGACAGTCATTTCTGCGGATCTAGCTTCTTGATGATTCGGGCAGGGTTGCCGCCTACTACCACGTTATCCGGTACATCCTTTGTTACAACAGCGCCTGCTGCAACGACGGCATTCTTGCCAATTGTTACGCCCGGACAGATGATAGCACCGATGCCGATCCATGCATTCTCTTTGATAGTCACCTTCCCGAAATGGAGTAGGTTGTGACGATCGTAGAAATCGTGATCGACTGTTGCAATCTTAACCTCAGGTCCAATCAGTACGTTGTCTTCTATCTCTACCTTCCCTGGAGAGAGTATCGTAGCCCCTTTGTTGATAATCACATTCTTTCCTATTGTCATTCGGCAGCCGCAGTCACAATAGAAGGGAGAGACAATTGCGGTACTGTCATCGACTTCATGCTGGAACAGTTTTTCCAACAGACTCTTGTAATCCGGATCGGTGGGTTTCTTGGACGAGATTTTCAGACATAGGGCATGACTCCGTATCATTTCAGCCTCAATGTCGCGCATACGAGGATCTTGTTTGTTGCCAGACCCTGTGGCATCTATTATTTCAAACATATTTCTAAGTATGGGGAAAGTAAAGGCTTCCGTGAGGGAAGCCTTAATACTTATTTGTTTTCGGCATCGATGGCCTTGATCTTCTCGCGCACAAGGTTCATATCGTCCTTGAGCTTCTGTACCTTGCGGTTCATCTCGTCTATGAGACTGTTGCCTTTCTTAGAACTGGCGTTCAGGAAACCGAGGTTGTTCTCGTAGGTCTGAACCTCCTGCTTGATGGCCTCATACTGACGGAACAGACGGGCACGCTCGTTGTCGAGGGCGTTCTCACCTCGCTCTGCTACTTGCTTCAGGTTCTGCTTGAAGTTGTTGAGACGGCGCTTGGCCACGCTGATGTTCAACTCCTTATAGAGTTTGTCAAGTACGGCATGGTATTCTTCGTAGATTTTATCCTTCTCCTTGAAGGGAACGTGACCGATGGCATTGTATTCCTCAACGAGTGTCTGTACTTTCTCCTGGATGTTCTCGCCTGCCTCCTCGGCGATGCTCTTCAGCTTGGCGATGACATCGCGCTTCTTGTCGAGGTTGGCATATTCCTCGCTGTGCTGACCAGCACCAGCAGCCTTACGGGCCTCGAAGAACTTGTTGCAGGCTCCGAGGAATTCTTCCCAGAGCTGGTCGCCAAGTTTCTTGGGCACAATGCCGATAGTCTTCCACTCCTTCTGCAGGGCAATGAGCTTATCACCGGTAGCCTTCCACTCTGTGGAGTCCTGAAGGGCTTTGGCTTTCTCAATGAGGGCGCGCTTCTTCTCAGCATTCTCTTTGAAGGTGTCTTTCAGTCCCTTGAAATATTCGGCCTTACGTCCGAAGAAATCGTCGCAGGCGGCACGGAAACGCTCGAATATCTTCACGTTCATCTTCTGAGGTGCGAAACCGATGGTCTTCCATTCGGTCTGTAGGTCGATGATCTGCTTAGTGTGCTTCTCCCAGTCGCCACTGCCCTTGTTCTCTTCGGCAGCGATGGCTTCTACTTTCTCGCAGAGTACGGTCTTACGGGCCAGATTGTCTTCTTCGCGGGCACGGATACCTTCGAAATGCTGTTGATGACGCTTATTGATAACGGTGGAGGCTGCCTTGAAGCGGTTCCATATCTCCTCACGCTGTTCCTTGGCCACAGGACCGATTTCGCGGTATTCCTGGTGGAGCTTCTGAAGCTGGTGGAACGCACTGATTACATCTTCCTCGTTAGCCAGATTCTCTGCAATTTCACAAAGTCGGGTTTTGGCCTCGAGATTCTTCTTGAAGTCTTCGTCGCGGGCGATGCTGTTCAGGCGGAGCATGTCGTAGAACTGCTCGACATACAGCTGATAGTTGCGCCAGAGCTCGTTGGCCTTTTCTGCAGGTACGTTTTTGATCTCGCGCCACTGCTGTTGTAGGTTTTTGAACTCCTGATAGCTCTTGTTGGCTTCCTCGGGGGTGGTAATCATTGACTTGATCTTGTCGATGATAGCTAGTTTCTTGGTCAGATTCTCTTGTTTCTCGGCTTCCTGCTCCTTGAAGAGTTTGGCACGCTTCTCCTTGATAATGCCCATCTCAGCCTTAAAGGCTTCTTCGACACTATCAGGAAGGATCTGGTACTGTTCGGGATCGCCACCACCGTCGATGAAAGCCTTAATGTGGGCTTCGCGCTCGGCGATGTGGAGCTTGTAGAAGGCTGTCTTCAGGTAGTCAACCTCCTCTTTCTGAGGGGTCTCGTCACCATGGGCAATCTCGCGCACACGCTCCAGGATCTCTGCTTTGGAGGCATAGACCTTCTGCGGCTGCTCTTCTTTGGTTTCTACTTGAGAAGTGGACTCAGCTGCTGGTGCTTCGATCGTCTGAGCGCTTACTTCTTCCTTGATTACTTCGTTCTGACCCTGATTGAGGGCTTTTTCTTGAGAGTCCATCATTTAACTATTTAGTTATTGACTATACACTTAATGACGCATCGCATCATCACATTTGGGGTCAAAGGTACGAAAAAATGTAAATAAAGAAGCTCAAAAGAGTGTTAAAAGATGCTAAACAAGACGTTTACGGCGGAAAAAGAGCCATGCAAGCCCTGAAATACACACTGAAAAGACGATGGCGAAGATAAATCCCCAAGGTTTGGCTTCCATACCGTTGACGAGGTTCATGCCAAACATAGAGGTGACCAGTGTAGGTATCATCATAATAATGGTGACAGAGGTGAGCGTACGCATCACCGTATTCATGTTGTTGTTAATGATACTCTGGTAAGTGTTCATCGTGGACTCCAGAATGTCGGAGTAGATACTGGTGGTTTCACGGGCCTGTGACATCTCAATGTTGACATCCTCGATCAGGTCGGCATCCAACTCGTCGATCTGCAGCTTGAACTTCAACTTCTGCAACAGGTTCTCGTTGCCTCGGATGGAGGTCTGGAAGTAAGTGAGTGAGTCTTGAAGACGGCTGAGACCAATCAGACTCTCATTGTTCACTTCCTTATCGAGGTTGCGCTTGGCCTTATCTACCAGCATAGAGATCTGCTTCAGGCGCTTCAGATACCATACGGCACTGGAGAGAAACAGACGGAAAATCATATCAACATGATCAGTGAAGCCCTCACCTCGTTTCTGCTGGAAGGAGAGGAAGTCGATCATCATGTTCGTCTCATAATAACAGACGGTGATGGTAACATCGCGCTTATGGATGATACCAAGTGGCACGGTAGTATAAGGAGTACGGCTGCGGATTTCCTTGACATAGGGAATACGCAGGATAATCAGCATCCATCCGTCATCGTACTCATAACGGGCACGCTCGTCGGTATCGCTGATGTCCGACATGAAGTAATCGGGGATATTGAACTTCTCTTCGAGTTCGTGCTGGTCTTCTTCGGTGGGGCATGTCACCTGTATCCAGCAATTGGGCTGCCACTCTGTGAGCTGGGTC
>ONAE01000107.1 GCA_900315695.1 uncultured Prevotella sp.
CTTCTCCTCGTTCTGCATCTTTGCCTTCACTGTCTCCAGTGCATTGTAGAAAATCTCATACGACTTGGTCTTCTTACCATCGTACATCAGATGGTTCACGAACTTTGAGACCTTCTGGTCGTTGAACACGGGATCCGGCAGGATCACACGCTTCTTGGGTTTTGCTTTTCTCATTTTCTTTTTGAATGATTAAATTCTGCTTGGGGGCTGTTCTTACTTGTTCTTCAACGCTCTCACGCGAGCATTTACTCAACCTTTATAACATTTCTCCAGCAAAACGATTTTAACTTTTACTTTCTTTACGTTCTTTTTGTTGGCCTGACTGACCATCTCCGGTCATTTATTTCTTAGCCTTAGGACGTTTTGCACCGTACTTAGAACGACGCTGTGTGCGGTTTGCAACACCGGCGGTATCAAGTGTACCACGAACGATGTGATAACGTACACCAGGAAGGTCCTTCACACGACCACCGCGAACCAGCACGATTGAGTGCTCCTGCAACCTCTTTCTGGTTTGTCAGACGAACACGGGCTACTTTACGCATAGCCGAATTAGGCTTCTTCGGGGTTGTTGTATAGACACGTACACAGACACCACGACGCTGAGGACAATTGTCCAATGCGGGTGACTTAGACTTGTCAACAATCACCTTTCTGCCTTTTCTTACCAATTGTGAAATTGTAGGCATAATACTTTAATTTTTAATTTATTATATATGTTATTTTGTTTATATTCAGCACTTTACGCATATACACGCTCCTCACAAGGGCGTTTCGGGCTGCAAAGGTACAACTATTTTCTGATTCCACCTAATATAAAAGAAGAAAAAGCGCTGTACAAGTTTTGATTTAACTATATATAACACTTTTTGCAATTATTAATACCCACAATCACAATATAAAAAGAATAGTTTACTATCTTTGCAGACAAATAACTAAATGAATATGAAGACAGATATACAGATTGCAAGAGAATGTGAACTGAAGCCTATCGGCGAGATTGCTTCCCAATTAGGAATAGACCCAGAGAAGATAGAGCCTTACGGACGGTATATGGCCAAGGTGCCTGTATCACTGATTAACGAGAAGAAGGTTAAGGAGAGCCGCCTCATCCTAGTGACGGCTATCAGTCCGACAAAGGCGGGTATCGGCAAGACTACCGTCAGTATCGGTCTGACCTTAGGACTAAACAAAATCGGCAAGAAGGCAGTGGTAGCTCTACGTGAGCCATCGCTCGGTCCCTGTTTCGGCATGAAGGGCGGTGCTGCGGGCGGCGGCTATGCCCAGGTGCTGCCGATGGAGAAAATCAACCTCCACTTTACGGGTGATTTCCATGCCGTGACTTCTGCCCACAACACGATCAGCGCCCTACTCGACAACTATATCTACCAACACCGCAAGGAAGGATTCTCACTACGGGAAATATTCTGGAAGCGAGTACTCGACGTAAACGACCGTGCCTTGCGCAATGTGGTGACAGGTCTGCGGGGTGACGGTGTGGTATCAGAGACGGGATTCGATATCACTCCTGCCTCAGAGCTGATGGCCATCCTCTGTCTCGCCACCAGCGAGAAGGATTTGCAGCGTCGCATCGAGAACATCGTCCTAGGTATCACTGCCGACGGTAAGCTGTTCAGAGTAAAAGACCTCGGTGTGGCTGGTGCCATCACCGTTCTGCTTATAGAGGCCCTTAACCCGAATCTCGTGCAGACAACAGAACACACGCCTGCCTTCATCCACGGCGGCCCGTTTGCCAACATCGCCCACGGCTGCTCAAGTGTCGTAGCCACAAAGATGGCAATGACCTATGGTGACTACGTGGTAACAGAGGCAGGTTTCGGCGCAGACTTAGGCGCGGAGAAGTTTTTCGACATCAAATGCCGCAAGACAGGTCTAAAGCCAAGGCTGGTGGTGATTGTTGCCACCACCCAAGGATTGAAGATGCACGGCGGTGTCAATCTGGAACACATCAAAGAGCCTAATACTGCAGGACTGACAGAGGGTCTGAAGAACCTGAACCGTCATATCCGCAATATGCAGGGGTTCGGACAGCCAGTCGTTGTCACCTTGAACCGCCATGAAACGGACGTAGAGGAAGAAATTGATATTGTACGTAAGAACTGCGAGGATCTTGGCGTGGGATTCGCCGTGAACGAGGCATTTCTCAAAGGTGGCGAGGGAGCGGTAGAACTGGCACAGACCGTGGTCGATACGATTGACAAGCAGCAACCGCTTCCCATCCGCTTCACTTATAAAGAGGCTGACTGTCTGGAAGATAAGATCGAAAAAGTATGTAAGGGTATCTATGGAGCATCTGCCGTAGAGTACAGTAAAACGGCCAAGAAAAAATTGGAGGACCTGCGCGCCATCTTTACCGATGACGACGGTGCCATCGCCCACTATCCCGTATGCATTGCCAAGACCCAGTTCTCGTTTTCTGCCGATTCTACACGCTATGGCTCTCCAGAGGGCTTTACCATCCGCATCCGCGATGTCATTCTGAACTTGGGTAGCGAAATGATTGTGGCCATAGCTGGCGACATGCTCCGTATGCCAGGTCTGCCAAGGAGTCCACAGGCCGAGCGTATCACAATCGAGAACGGCGAAATAGAAGGACTATCCTAGACAAATAAGGGGGCGCTGCAGCATTTGCAACGCCCCCTCTCTATAGAAATATAATAATTACTTCTCATCGAGTACGGTCTCCTCGGCAAAGTCGAGCACATTCTTGCGGTTAGCCTGAATACGCTCATACTCCTCCTTAGAACCGACGACAATCTTATCAAACTCACGCAGACCAGTACCGGCAGGAATCAGGTGACCGCAGATTACGTTCTCCTTCATGCCCTCAAGGTAATCAACCTTACCACGGATAGCTGCCTCGTTAAGCACCTTTGTCGTCTCCTGGAAGGAAGCGGCAGACATGAACGACTTGGTCTGGAGAGCGGCACGGGTGATACCCTGCAGGATCTGAGTAGAAGTAGCAGGCACAGCATCACGCACCTGAACCAGACGGAGATCACGACGCTTCAGCAAAGAGTTCTCGTCGCGCAACTTACGGGCTGTTACAATCTGACCCTTCTGCATGTTTTCGGAGTCACCGGCATCGGTTACCACCTTCTTACCCCAGATACGGTCGTTCTCCTCGGCAAAGTCGAGTTTATCAACAATCTCCTGCTCCAAGAACGAAGTATCACCAGGTTCGTTGATCTGGACCTTACGCATCATCTGACGGACAATAATCTCAAAGTGCTTATCGTTGATCTTCACACCCTGCAGACGATACACGTCCTGCACCTCATTCACGATATACTCCTGAACAGCGGTGGGGCCCTTGATAGCGAGGATATCGCCCGGGGTGATCACGCCATCTGACAACGGTGTACCGGCACGTACAGCATCATGCTCCTGTACCAGAATCTGCTTAGACAGAGACACGAGGTAACGGCGTTGCTCACCAGTCTTAGAGGTGACGACGATCTCACGGTTACCACGCTTTACCTTACCCATGGTAACCTCACCATCGATTTCACTGACAACAGCAGGGTTAGACGGGTTACGGGCCTCGAAGAGCTCTGTGACACGAGGCAGACCACCAGTGATATCACCACCCTTGGCTGCTGTACGAGGAATCTTCACCAGTGTCTCACCAGTCTTAACAGTCTGACCATCCTCAACGATCACGTGACCACCCACAGGGAAGTTGTAGGTTCCAACCACTTCACCATCAGCACCGATGACATCACAAGTAGGCACCCTTGACCTATCCTTAGACTCTGTAACAATCTTTTCGGTCAGACCGGTTGTCTCATCAGTCTCAGCACGGAAGGTTACACCCTCGATGACATCATTGAACTTCAGTGTACCGGCATATTCCGTTACGATCACGGCATTGAACGGATCCCACTGAGCAATCTTGTCGCCCTTGGCAACTTCTTCACCATTACGGAAATAGAGCGAAGAACCATAAGGCACATTCACTGTTGAGAGCACGATCTTCGTGTTAGGATCAACAAAACGAAGTTCACCCAGACGGCTGACAACCATCTCGCAGTCGCGTCCATCCTCATCAAACGGAACGGTACGCACCTCTTCGAGTTCGATAACAGCACGATCATATTTAGATACGATACTTGCATTAGCGGCAGCGTTACCAGCCACACCACCGGCATGGAATGTACGGAGCGTCAACTGAGTACCGGGTTCACCGATAGCCTGAGCAGCAATCACGCCGACAGCCTCACCCTTCTGTACCATGCGACGGGTAGCAAGGTTACGGCCATAGCATTTCATGCAGACACCCTTCTTAGACTCACAGGTGAGCACTGAACGGATCTCAACAGTCTCGATGTCGGCTTTCTCGATAGCATCGGCAACAGCCTCGGTAATCTCCTCACCTGCTTCAACGATGACCTCACCAGTTTTAGGATTAAGGACATCATGCACAGACACACGGCCCAGGATACGCTCAGCCAGACTTGAGATAACCTCATCGCCACTCTTCAGGGCAGAGCACTGCAGACCACGCAGCGTACCACAGTCTTCCTCTGTAATGATCACATCATGAGAGACGTCAACCAAACGGCGAGTCAGATAACCAGCGTCGGCCGTCTTCATGGCGGTATCGGCCAGACCCTTACGGGCACCGTGCGTAGAGATGAAGTACTCCAGCACAGACATACCCTCCTTAAAGTTAGACAGAATCGGGTTCTCAATCGTACCACGACCCTCGGCACCGGCCTTCTGAGGCTTAGCCATCAGACCACGGATACCAGAGAGCTGTTTGATCTGATCCTTAGAACCACGGGCACCGGAGTCAAGCATCATAAATACAGCATTGAAGCCCTGGTCTGCCTCAGTCATCTGCTTCAGCAGGACATTACCAATATCATTGTTCACGTGCGTCCAAGTATCGATCACCTGATTGTAACGCTCGTTATCTGTAATGAATCCCATGTTATAGTTGTCAGTAATCTGACGTACCTCATCATTACCCTTCTTAATCAGCTCAGCTTTCTCCTTCGGGATAATGATATCGTCGAGGTTAAACGACAGACCTGCCAGATATGCCATACGGTAACCGAGGTTCTTAATACCATCAAGGAACTCGCATGCCTCAGCAAAACCAACATTCTCAATCACGTCAGCAATAATGCCACGGAGACTCTTTTTAGAAATCACCTTGTTGACAAAGCCAACTTCCTTTGGAATGATACCATTAACAATCACACGACCGACGGAAGTCTCCACCATATGACGATCAGGCTTACCATCCACAATGTCGTCAACAATCACTTTCACCTGGGCATGAAGATCACACTTTCCCTCATTATGAGCGATAATTGCTTCTTCTGGTCCATAGAATGTCAGACCCTCACCCTTAGCACCCGGACGGATCTTAGTGATATAATAAAGACCAAGTACCATATCCTGTGAAGGTACGGTGATAGGCGCACCGTTAGCAGGATTCAGGATGTTATGACTCTGAAGCATCAACAACTGAGCCTCAAGGATTGCCTCATTTGACAGAGGAAGGTGAACAGCCATCTGGTCGCCATCGAAGTCGGCGTTGAAAGCAGTACAAGCCAATGGGTGCAGCTGGATAGCCTTACCTTCAATCAGCTTGGGCTGGAAAGCCTGGATACCCAGACGGTGCAGTGTAGGAGCACGGTTGAGCAGCACGGGATGACCCTTCATTACATTCTCCAGGATATCCCAGATAACAGGCTCACGACGATCCACGATCTTCTTCGCACTCTTCACCGTCTTCACAATACCACGCTCAATGAGCTTACGGATGATAAACGGTTTATAGAGCTCTGCTGCCATCAGCTTCGGCAGACCGCACTCGCCCATCTTCAGCTCAGGACCTACAACGATCACAGAACGAGCAGAATAGTCAACACGCTTACCGAGCAAGTTCTGACGGAAACGACCCTGCTTACCCTTCAGAGAGTCAGAGAGAGACTTCAGCGGACGGTTAGACTCACTCTTTACGGCACTTGACTTACGTGAGTTGTCGAACAATGAGTCAACAGCCTCCTGGAGCATACGCTTCTCATTACGGAGGATCACCTCAGGAGCCTTGATCTCCATCAGGCGCTTCAGACGGTTATTACGGATAATAACACGGCGATAAAGATCATTCAGGTCAGATGTTGCAAAGCGGCCACCATCCAGTGGAACCAACGGACGAAGCTCAGGCGGTGTCACAGGAATAATCTTCATAATCATCCACTCAGGACGGTTGACTCCTTTCTCTACACTCTGACGGAAAGCCTCAACCACCTGCAGACGCTTCAAAGCCTCGTTCTTACGCTGCATAGAAGAGTCGCTGTTGGCACGGTCGCGCAGTTCATATGACAAAGAATCGAGGTCAAGGCGTACGAGCAAGTCGTAGATTGCCTCAGCACCCATCTTGGCAATGAACTTATTGGGATCACTATCATCAAGATAGTCGTTCTCAGGCGAGATCTGATTGTCAACAATCTCTGCATACTCCTCCTCAGAAAGCAGGTCATATACATTTGAGCCAATGGCATCGTTACCTTCTGCATCTTTCTTTCCCGCCATAGCACCTGGCTGGATCACGACATAACGCTCATAATAGATGATAGCATCCAACTTCTTTGTGGGAAGTCCGAGCAGATAGCCGATCTTATTGGGAAGACTACGGAAATACCATATATGAGCCACAGGAACAACCAGCTCGATGTGTCCGGCACGCTCACGACGAACCTTCTTCTCTGTTACCTCGACACCACATCGATCACAGACGATACCTTTATAACGGATACGCTTGTACTTACCGCAGGCACACTCATAGTCCTTTGTAGGACCGAAGATGCGCTCGCAGAACAGACCGTCACGCTCCGGCTTATAGGTACGGTAGTTGATGGTTTCAGGTTTGGTAACCTCACCGAAGCTACTCTCGAGGATATCTTCGGGCGAACATGCAGCAGCACGTTGAGAGACTCAGGAATACCTGGTGTAGGCATGGGATCGCCTTTGACGATGGCCTCATATGCCTTAGAACGGCCAACGGTATCATCCGACTTGATAGTCAGGATCTCCTGCAGCACATGGCTAGCACCAAATGCCTCAAGGGCCCAGACCTCCATCTCACCGAAACGCTGTCCACCGAACTGTGCCTTACCACCAAGTGGTTGCTGGGTAATCAAGCTGTACGGACCGATAGAACGGGCATGCATCTTATCCTCAACCATGTGACCCAGCTTCAGGAAGTAAGTGATACCTACTGTAGCAGGCTGGTCGAAGCGCTCACCAGTCTCACCGTCATAGAGATGAGTAGAGCAGAGACGAGGCAGACCTGCCTTGTCAGTCCACTCTGCGAGGTCATCGAGCTTTGCACCGTCAAAAATCGGGGTAGCGAACTTCACACCAAGGCGCTTACCTGCAGCACCGAGGATAGCCTCAAAGATCTGACCAAGGTTCATACGTGAAGGCACGCCCAGCGGGTTCAGTACCAAATCAACAGGGCGTCCATCCTCGAGGAACGGCATATCCTCCTGGCGCACCACCTTCGATACGATACCCTTGTTACCGTGACGTCCGGCGAGTTTATCACCCACACCGATCTTACGCTTCTTTGCAACGTAAACCTTAGCCATCTGCAGAATACCGTTGGGAAGCTCGTCGCCAATGGTAATGGCAAACTTACGACGCTTCATCTCAGCATCCAGCATCTTATATTTCTTCATGAAGTTGATAATCAGTTTAGCTATCAACTCATTCTTATGCTCATCATTTGTCCAGTTGTTGCTCTGGATATCACCATACTCAAGGTTACGCAGAGCAGTAGCAGTGAACTTGCTACCCTTGGTGATGATCTCGGCACCTGTATAGTCCTTGACACCTTGAGAGGTCTTGCCTTTCGTCAGTTCAAGGAGCTTGTCGATCAAGATATCGCGCAAATCATCGACCTTTGCCTCATACTCTTCGTCAATCTTGGCCAGGGTGATCTTATCCTGCTGCTTTGACTTGCGATCCTTGATAGCACGACGGAACATCTTCTTGTCGATAATGACACCTGACAGTGATGGATTAGCCTTCAGTGAAGAATCCTTCACGTCACCAGCCTTATCACCGAAGATGGCACGGAGCAGTTTCTCCTCAGGAGAAGGATCGCTCTCACCCTTCGGCGAAATCTTACCGATCAGAATATCACCGGGTTCTACACGTGCACCTACACGGATCACACCGTTCTCGTCAAGATCCTTCGTGGCCTCCTCACTAACATTGGGGATATCGGCAGTAAACTCCTCAACACCACGCTTTGTCTCACGGACATCCAGTGTGTACTCATCCACATGAACAGAAGTCAGGATATCCTCACGGACGATGCGCTCGTTCAACACGATGGCATCCTCATAGTTATAACCCTTCCAAGGCATATAAGCCACAAGCAGATTACGACCCAAAGCCAACTCACCATTCTCGGTGGCATAACCCTCAGTCAGGATATCACCCTTCTTCACACGCTGTCCCTTTTCGCAGATAGGACGCAGGTCGATAGTCATGTTCTGGTTCGTACGACGGAACTTAGCAATACGATATTCTTTCAGAGCTGGTTCGAAGCTAACAAACTCTTCGTCCTCAGTACGATCGTAAAGGATACGAATGGTCGTAGCGTCAACATACTCTACAACGCCATCGCCCTCAGCGGTCACCATCGTACGTGAATCCTCACATACCTGCTTCTCAATACCAGTACCTACGATAGGAGCCTCATTGTGAAGCAGAGGCACTGCCTGACGCATCATGTTCGATCCCATCAGTGCACGGTGAGCATCATCGTGCTCCAGGAAAGGAATCAATGAAGCTGCGATAGAAGCAATCTGCTGCGGAGACACGTCCATCAGGTCAACATCTGATGGCGGAACAACGGGGAAGTCTGCATCCTGACGACACTTAACAACCTCACGGATGAAGGTACCATCATCATTCAACGGTGCATTACCCTGACCAATGATATGTTCTGCCTCCTCCTCAGCTGTGAGATAAACAATATCATCATTACTAAGGTTAGCCACACCATTCTCTACCTTACGGTATGGTGTCTCAATGAAGCCAAGCTCATTAATCTTTGCATACACACAAAGAGAAGAAATCAGACCGATATTTGGACCTTCAGGGCTCTCAATAGGACACAGGCGGCCATAGTGAGTATAATGTACGTCACGCACCTCGAAGCCGGCACGTTCACGAGACAGACCGCCAGGACCCAATGCAGAGAGACGACGCTTGTGAGTCACCTCAGCCAACGGGTTGGTCTGATCCATGAATTGTGATAGCGGGTTGGTTCCGAAGAACGAGTTGATAACGCTTGAGATGGTCTTTGCATTGATCAGGTCTGTCGGTGTGAACACCTCGTTATCACGTACATTCATACGTTCGCGGATGGTGCGACTCATACGGACCAGACCGATTGAGAACTGATTTGACAGTTGCTCACCTACGGTACGAACACGGCGGTTTGACAGATGGTCGATATCATCGACAGCAGCCTTTGAGTTTACCAACTGGATCAGATACTTGATAATCTCGATGATATCCTCCTTTGTCAGGACACGGACATCCATATCAGTATCAAGACCAAGTTTCTTATTGATACGGTAACGGCCTACATCACCAAGGTCGTAACGTTTGTCAGAGAAGAACAGGTTCTGTATTACCTCACGAGCACTTGCATCATCGGCAGGATCTGCATTACGCAACTGACGGTAGATGTAAAGTACGGCCTCCTTCTCAGAGTTTGACGGGTCTTTGGCCAGTGTATTGAAGATGATTGAGAAATCCTGAGCCAACGACTCATTCTTGTGGACGAGGATTGTCTGAGCACCGCTCTCCAGGATCTCCATCATATTATCATCAGTAATCTCCGTTTCGCGCTCCATGATTACCTCATTGCGCTCGATAGAGACAACCTCACCAGTATCCTCATCTACGAAATCCTCGTTCCAGCTCTTCAGCACATGACCGGCTAACTTGCAACCAGCATACTTCTTGAGGTTGGTCTTGTTGACCTTCACCTCCTCAGCCAGATCAAAGATCTGCAGGATCTCCTTATCCGTCTCAAAACCGATAGCACGAAGCAGAGTTGTTACAGGCAACTTCTTCTTACGATCGATGTAAGCATACATCACATTGTTGATATCTGTCGCGAACTCAATCCATGAGCCCTTGAACGGAATGATACGTGCCGAATAAAGCAGTGTTCCGTTAGCGTGTACACTCTGTCCGAAGAACACACCAGGTGAACGGTGAAGCTGTGAAACAACAACGCGCTCGGCTCCATTGATAACGAAAGTACCATTAGCAGTCATGTAAGGAATCGGGCCAAGGAATACATCCTGGATCACCGTTCCAAAATCCTCATGATCAGGATCAGTACAATACAGTTTCAGCTTAGCCTTCAAGGGTACGCTATAAGTCAGACCACGCTCGAGACACTCGTCGATAGTGTAACGGGGCGGGTCGATGTAGTAGTCCAAGAACTCAAGAACGAAGTTATTACGTGTGTCGGTGATAGGGAAGTTCTCTGAGAACACCTTATACAAACCGTCATTCTTGCGTTCCTCAGGCGGAGTGTCGCTGCCAAAGTTTACTCTGTTATCGATTATTTTTGAAGCCATATGAATGAATTAATTGTATAAAGACAGAAAATGGTCGGGAACCCTCGACTGGAGAGTCCCCAACCACAATCAGTATTGTTGTGCTAATTATTTCAGCTCAACCTCAGCACCTGCAGCCTCGATGGTCTTCTTCAGGTTCTCAGCCTCTTCCTTAGACAGGCCCTCCTTTACAGTAGCGGGAGCACCGTCAACCAGATCCTTAGC
>ONAE01000048.1 GCA_900315695.1 uncultured Prevotella sp.
CTTAAGTACTCAAAACTTCGCAAGGCTTATTGAGATGTCTGCCGGATATGCGAGACGCTTCAAAAGGGCAGAACCCTTTAAAGGCAGCATAGAAGCGACGTTTAACACGATTGACGAGGACAAGATAGCCATCATCAGCGACCATTCTGATATCTTCAGCCGAATCTCTTTCGGATTGCAGAGCACAAGTTGTGCCTTTCTGCGGGATAACAACAGAGATAATGGACAGATACAAAGGATGGCCGATATCTTCCACAGCTGCAGGCAGCAAGGGATCAACACCATCAACCTGGATCTTATGTATGGCTTTGTCAATCAGACGAAAGAAGAAATAGAAGCAACAATGAAGGTCGTGGAACGATTGATGCCCGAACATCTCACTGTCTATGAACTGCGAACTAATATGCTCAACAGGTATCCCATTGCCTCTGCCGAGCAACGTTTTGAGCAGTATTCGTACCTTTATGATTTAATCAAAGAACTGGGATATCAAGGATGCTTTGGCATGAATACATTTTCATTGATTGGTGACTATGGTTTGTCGTCGTACCTTCAGCATCGCATGATAAAGAACGGATCCTATAAAGGATTCGGTATCGCTGCACAGAGTAAAAACGATACCGGTATTTCATATAATATCGGGAAAAACGGTGAATCGCTGGAATGCTGCCTTTCTAAGAATACTTTTGAGGAAGACGGTGATTCTTACATACTTCCGCCAAGAGAGCTACTCTCAAAATATGTCGCCATCAGTGGCTATTGCGGCATGACAGACTTGTCTGTGATGGAGAAGATACTTCATTCAGATCCTAACATGGTATTTGAAAAGGAGCTGGCCTTCTTGCTGAACAACCATTACATTGAAAAGAACGGCACGATGCTTTATCTGACACCCGAAGGTTTTCTTCATTATGGTGCTGTCCTTTCTTTGTTTTATAACAGGCCTTGTTAATCTAATCATAATCCCCAACCGATTGGCTGGGGATTATGTGTTTATTTACGATCGTCGATGTTGTCGCCTTCGGTGGGACTCATCTCTTCCTTGAAGTCGGTGATGCCTGCTTCAACGAGGATGTTGTACCAGGTGATGAGCTTCTTGATGTCGCTGTTGTGGACGCGCTCCTGATCCCACTCGGGGAGTACCTTCGTGAAATAGGCGCGGAGTTCGTCGCCAGAGGCTTTCTTCTCGTTGATACTGGCCTTCTTTCCGTTCTCAAGGGTCTTCAGGTTCTCGAGGACGTCCATCAGGGGCACATCGTCAGTCTCGGTGAACATGGCGATGTCGGCGAGTGATGTGATGCGGTCGGTGGCGAAGGCGGGCATACGCTTGTGGGTGGCGTCGAGGGCCTCAACGATGAGGTTGTTGTTACCACGACTGACGAGCTTGTAAAGGCCGGGCTTACCGGCAATAGCTAAAATTGTTTGTTGCATTGTTCTATTATATTATTTAATTGTTGTTCAATATCTGCCTCGCCGTCGTTGACGAGTTCGAAGTCGGCACGGGCGACGACTTGCTCCTGCGGGAGCTGCTTGCCCATCCAGGCGAGAACCTGGGAGCGGGAGATGTGGTCACGATTCATGACGCGACGGATGCGTACCTCCAAAGGGGCGGTGACAACGATGACACGATCCATGAGGCGGGAGATGCCCGACTCGTACATGATGGCACTCTCGAGCCACTGGAGTCCGCTGGCCTCGAAATCGCGGAACACTGCTGGATGGACGATGGCGTCGATGGCGGCTGCGTTGGCGTCGGAGGCGAGTAGGAAACGGGCCACGACGGCTTTGTTAAGCTGTGACTCAGCCGTATAGGCATCGGGTCCGATGAGGGCCGTTAACTGTGCGCGGATGTCTGGATCGGTGCGGATCAGGCGCTTGGCGGCACTGTCGCAGTCATAGACCTCGAAGCCCCGTTGGCGGATGAGGGCGCACACGTAACTCTTACCGCTGCCGATACCTCCTGCGATGCCGATCTTCATGGCTCGTTCTCGATGAGGTAATCGACGAGTGTCACGTCGAGGCGTGCACGGGAGATGCCTGGGGGCACGTTTTTCAGTGTTATGCGGCATTTCTCGGAGGGATGGCGCTTGATCTCGTTGTAGTCGGCCACGATGGTGAAGTCTTCAGGACGCAGGTTGCGGAAGACGCTGACACCTGTGACGAAGCTGACGGTGACCTTGGCGGGGAAGGTGCGCAGCACCTTGCCTTCGGGCAGGTTGATGCCCTGAATGGGTACACCCTCGATGTTTTCTTCTGTGAGCACATCGGTATAGAAGTTGATCTTCACTCTGTCGGGCACTACTTTCACCCCCTTGAGTTTGGCCAGATGACAGGTGATGGAGAGCGTGTCGCGGAAGTTGGCATAGTTGAGCGTCTCTGTATAGATGATATTGATGCTGTCGAGCTTTTCATCTGAGGCATAGACGGTGACGCTGTCGGGCGAATAATCTACGCGGGAGATGAAGTAGAGCTCTTCGGGGATGACGCGGCCACTCCACCTGACGGGCACTTTCTTATGGGTGCCGTAGTTGTAGAAGAACTCGAGCTTGTCGGGCTTGCAGGCTGTGATCTTAGAGCTGCTGACCAGATTCTGATACACCAGTTTCTGTAACTCAGAAGCGGGCACGGAGCCTGAGCCGTTGTTGCGCGTGTAGTTCTTGAAGGGGATGCGCAGCCGGTTCAGGTAGTCGCCATACTGATAGGCTACCAGTACGATGCCTTTGTCGCGGATGGTCATCTTGATGGTATCCACCTCGTCGGAGGTGAGTACGGCGTTCTTGGGGATATCAACCACGCTGACCGGGATGGAAAACTCGCGCTCGTAGGTCTCGTTGAGGGTCAGCGAGAGCCAGAAGATGCCAGAGAGGCCCAAAAAGAACAGAAAGACCAGAAAATCCTTATTCGTATTGCTGAATACGAAGTCGCTGACAATCTGCCACAACTTTTTGACGCCCATCCCTATACCTTAATATATAATATGCGTTGCTTACTTCTGCAAGGGGGTGTTGGCCACATCCTTGAACACATAATTCTTATCGACGGTAATCACCACGTCGCGGGCAATCTTCACATCGACGGTGTTCTTGGTCAGGTCGATGCTCTTCACGGTGCCGTAGATGCCGCCACCAGTGACTACCTGCTGGCCCTCGGTGAGCTCGTTCTGAAACTTCTGGATCTCTTTCTGTCGTTTCTGCTGCGGACGGATCATAAAGAACCACATGATGGCAAAGATAGCCACCATCATGATAATCATACTCATTCCGCTTCCCTGTGCTGCCTGTGCAGCTAATACTAAATTTGTCATATTTTACTTTTTAATGCGTTGACGTTTGGGTTTCTGGGGGTCCTGTTGATCCTCAGCGTTGTTTTTGGCGTGCTCCTTCTCCTTCTTGGGCTCCATGTGCTTGAGCAGACGGCCCGTCTTGATGAGGTTGCGGGCAATGGCATCGAGCATGCCGTTGATGTAACCGCCACTCTTACGGGTAGAGTAGAGCTTGGCGATATCCACGTATTCGTTGATGCTCACGCTGATGGGGATGTTGGGGAAGGTCATGATCTCCGCGATGGCAATCTGCATGATGATGACGTCCATATAGGCCAGGCGGGAGAAGTCCCAGTTACGGGAGGCCTCGCTCATGAAGCGCTGGTACTGGGCATCGTTAAGGATGGCAGCGCGGAACAGCTTGCGGGCGTAATCCTTCTCTTCGTCGCTGTCCCACTCGGGCAGCAGCTCTTCCTTGGCACCATTCTGTTCCTTGAAGCGCTTGATGGTCTTCAATACGAAGGTATCAACGATCTCCTTGTCGTCGTTCCAGTAAAGACTCTGGTCTTCGAGGATGGCGTCAAGCTCGTCATTGTTCATGAAGAAGGTCTTATAGAGCTTGCGCCACAGTTCGCGGTCGGTCTCATAGTTGTCTTCCTGACTCTCCATGTACTCCTTGTAGATGTCGCTGCTCTCGATGGTCTCGAAGAGCTGGCCGACGGTGGAAGCTGCGTCTTCCCAGGTGAATTTCTGGGTGCTGATAAAGTCGGAAAGTGCCTTGTTCTCTTCGAGCTGAAGGGCAAAGCGGTTGAACACAAATTTCTGTGAGGGTTCTGCCTGACCTTCACGACGTGCACGTGACTGAGCCACTTCCACTCGGCGCCCGGCCTCTTTGGTGACAGCCACAATAAGCGCTAGCAGATAGTTGTAAAGGTCATAGGCCTTTGATAGACTGAAGAAAAGTTCTTTCTCAGCCGAGTCGATGTTCTTGTTACCGTTTTGATAGTAAGCGTAGGTTAACCTCACTTGATGCATTAATGGGTTTGTTTTCTTCGTGCAAAGGTAGGTATTTTTCCTTAACCGTGCAAGAAAAATACTAAAAAACACTCTTTTTTTTCATTTTTTCATTATTTCATTTTTTCATTTCAGAAAAATGATGTACCTTTGCACCGCTTTTTCTCAAAGCACTACGATTTTTCGTGTGATGGTGAATTAAGCAATAGAGTATTAACAACTTAATTTAGAGTAACACAATTATGAAAGAATTTAGCGTTAGTGGCCAGAAGCGTGCCACAACCGGTAAGAAAGCTGCAAAGGAACTCCAATGGCCTGCCTGAGGCATTGGCATTCGCTATCCCCGCTGCTCAGCTGCGCAAGGTGGTTTACACCCCTCACGTGTATGTTGTAAACCTGACCATCGACGGTGAGGCTCACAAGGCTGTGATGAAGGAGTTGCAGTTCCATCCTACAACAGATGCTCTTCTTCACATCGACTTCTATGAGGTGAACGAAGAGAAGCCTATCACTATCGGTATCCCCGTGAAGCTTACAGGTCATGCACAGGGTGTGCGTGATGGTGGTCGTCTGAGCCAGGCTGTTCGCCAGCTGAATGTGACCGCTCCTTACAAGCAGATTCCTGAGACACTGGAGATCGACGTTACAAACCTGAAGCTGGGTAAGGCTATCAAGGTGGCTGAGCTGAACTTCGAAGGTCTGGAGATTGCTACTCCTGCTCAGGTAGTGGTTTGCTCTGTGAAGGCTACACGTGCTTCTCGTGCCGCTGCAGCAGCAGAGGACGCTCAGTAATTGACTGAACTGTTCGGTGCATGGACAAGTACTTGATTGTTGGCTTGGGCAATGTCGGTGACGAATACGAACTGACCCGCCACAATACAGGATTCATGGTATTGGACGCTTTTGCGAAGGCGTCCAATATTTCTTTTGATGACAGGCGCTACGGCTTTGTGGCCGAGACGTCGCTCAAAGGCCGTAAGGTGATCCTGCTCAAGCCATCAACCTTCATGAACCTCAGTGGTAACGCCGTGAGATACTGGCTGAACAAGGAGAATATCGACCAGAGCCGTCTGCTGGTGATCAGCGACGATGTGGCACTGCCCTTAGGACAGTTCCGCCTGAAAGCCGGTGGTTCGAACGGTGGACATAACGGTCTGGGACATATCCAACAGCTGATCGGTCAGAACTATGCCCGTCTGAGGATGGGTATCGGCAATGAGTTCCCACGTGGCATGCAGGTGGACTGGGTGTTGGGTAAGTACAGTGACGAGGAACTGAAGGATTTGCAGCCGAGTATCGATACGGCTGTGGAGGTGATCAAGAGTTTCGTACTGGCAGGTATCGACTTGACGATGAACCAGTATAACAAGCTCGGAAAACGAGTTGTGAAAAGTGAACAGTAAGATGGGAGAGGTTGCAAGAATCGACAAATGGCTGTGGGCTGCACGTATCTTCAAGACACGCTCAATAGCTGCGGATGCCTGTAAGAACGGTCGTGTGACAATCAAGGGCGTGAACGTGAAACCTTCGCATACGGTGAAAGCCGGGGAGACGGTCTGCGTGAGAAAACCGCCTGTGACCTACTCGTTTAAGATCCTGAAGACTATCGAACAGAGGGTAGGGGCGAAGTTGCTGCCTGAGATCTATGAGAATGTGACGACTCCCGACCAGTATGAACTGCTGGAGATGAACCGCATCAGCGGATTCGTGAACAGGGCCAGGGGAACGGGACGACCCACAAAGAAAGACCGTCGTCAGATGGATGCGTTTGTCGGCCCCTCGTTGGAGGGTGATTTCGACACGTTCTTTGGTGACGACTGGGATGATGATGAAGACGAAGACTAAAAAGAAGACTAAAAAAACAAGAATATGCTGATCAACATTGCTTATATCATATTAGGTATTGCCCTGGTGATTTGGGGTGCAGACCGTCTGACGGAGGGTGCATCGTCGTTGGCACGTGGTATGCGTGTGCCTGAGATTGTCATTGGTTTGACGATAGTAGCTGCAGGTACCTCGGCACCAGAGTTGTTTGTCAGTCTGATGTCTGCCCTGAAAGGTACGTCGGATCTGGCCGTAGGTAACGTGATCGGCTCGAACATCTTCAATACGATGCTCATCGTGGGTTGTTCGGCAGTACTGGCTCCTATGGCTGTTGCCAAATCCACAGTGAAGAAGGATATTCCCTGGGCTGCAATGGCTACCTTTCTGCTCTTCCTGCTCTGCTTCGACGATATGGAGTCACCTCACCTTTGGGGTAACGAGATCAGCCGTTCCGACGGTATTATCCTGTTGATAGGATTCCTGGCCTTCATGATCTATACCTTCAATGCTGCGAAGAAAGACGGTCTGATGCCTTCTGAGGAAGAGCTTGAGGATCTGAACGAGATGCCCAAGGACTACTCTAGACTGGGACGTAACATCTTGTGGATAGTGGTTGGTCTTGGCTGTCTGGTGTTCGGTAGTGACTTGTTTGTGGATGCCGCCTCGTATGTAGCGCATCGCTATGGCATACGTCAGAGTGTAGTTGGCTTGACGATTGTGGCTGGCGGTACTTCTCTGCCTGAGTTGGCAACGAGTGTGGTGGCTGCTTATAAAGGACGTTCGGCTATTGCCATCGGCAACGTGATCGGCTCGAATGTCTTCAATATTTTATTAATTCTCGGACTGACGGCTGTGGTTCACCCCATGCGTATTATGGGTATCACTATCGTTGATCTGACCATGATGCTGGTGAGCATGGGTCTGCTCTGGATGTTTGCCTTCACCAAGTATTATGTGTCGCGTAGGGAAGGCTTTGTGTTGGTGGCTGGTTTCCTGGCCTATATGTGCTGGCTGCTCTACCTGCTTTAACAGAAAACACAGGGGTACTTGCGGCTTATGCCAGCGAGCATTCGTGCTTGCTAAACCCCCTTTAACAAAACAAGAATAATGAAACAGAAACAAGAACAAAAAATCAGTGTGCTGTTTATGCTTTACGGCATACTGTTCTGCGTCTGCCTGATTACGGCAAACGTATTGGAGACAAAGCAGATCTCTTTTGGACCAGCGAACATGACAGCTGGTCTGATTGTGTTCCCGGTGAGTTACATCATCAATGATGTGGTATGCGAGGTATGGGGGTATGGTCGTACGCGACTGCTCATCTGGCTCGGTTTCGCGATGAACTTCATGTTTGTGATATTCGGTGCGATAGCCGACTGGATTCCCGGGGCTCCCTATTGGCATGGTGAGGAGGGCTTCCACCAGATATTCGGACTGGCACCGCGTATTGCGGGGGCATCGTTTCTGGCGTTCCTCTGCGGATCGTTTATGAACGCCTATGTGATGAGTAAGATGAAACTCTCATCGGCAGGCAAGAATTTCTCTTATCGTGCCGTGCTCAGTACCATCTTTGGTGAATTGACTGATTCCATCATTTTCTTCCCGTTGGCCTTGGGTGGTGTCATTCCCTGGGAGGAGATGCCGTCGCTGGTTATCACACAGGTAACGTTGAAGACCCTCTATGAGATCGTGGTGTTGCCAATTACCATCCGTGTGGTTAATTTCACGAAGCTGCACGACCATGAGGATGTGTTTGACAAGGATGTGGCATATAATATTTTTAAAGTGAAGGAGCTATGAACAGAGAGAAGGAAGGATTACAGCAGCTCGGCAAGAAGACCGAGTACAGGATGGACTATGCACCAGAGGTGTTGGAGACTTTTCAGAACAAGCATCCTGAGAACGACTATTGGGTGCAGTTCAACTGCCCAGAGTTTACATCGTTGTGCCCGATTACGGGTCAGCCTGACTTTGCGGAGATAAAGATTATGTATATCCCCGGTGAGCGGATGGTGGAGTCGAAGAGTCTGAAACTCTATCTCTTCTCGTTCCGTAACCATGGCGACTTTCACGAGGACTGTGTGAATGTGATCATGAAGGATCTTGTGAAGCTCATGGATCCGAAGTACATCGAGGTGATTGGCCTGTTCACGCCACGTGGGGGAATCAGTATCTATCCCTATGCCAATTACGGTCGCCCGGGTACGAAATACGAGACTCTCGCCGAACAACGGATGATGAATCATACGTTTTAAAGTACAGCCCTGCAAAAAAATATAAAATTTGCAGGGCTTTTTGTCGCTATATGGGAAATATTTGCTATTTTTGCATTCAAATATTACAATAGTAACTTGAAATATGGCAAAGAAGAAGATTCAATTCAGTCTCGTTTATAGAGACATGTGGCAGAGTTCAGGCAAATTTCAGCCTCGTAAGGATCAGTTGGAGCGTGTTGCTCCGGCGATTATCGACATGGGGTGTTTTGCCCGTGTGGAGACTAATGGCGGTGCCTTTGAACAGGTGAACCTGATGGCGGGAGAGAACCCCAATTTGGCTGTTCGTGCCTTTTGTAAGCCTTTCAATGAAGTAGGCATCAAGACACACATGCTGGATCGTGGTCTGAATGCCCTGCGTATGTATCCTGTGCCCGACGATGTGCGTGCCCTGATGTATAAGGTGAAGCATGCTCAGGGTGTGGATATCACTCGTATCTTCTGTGGTCTGAACGATACACGTAACATTATTCCCAGTATCAAGTGGGCCAAGGAAGGTGGAATGACTCCACAGGCTACCCTGTGTATCACCACATCGCCTGTTCACACCGTAGAATACTATGCTGCTATCGCCGATGAGGTGATCGCTGCTGGTGCCGAGGAAATCTGCTTGAAGGATATGGCCGGTATCGGACAGCCTGCTATGTTGGGCCAGCTCACCAAGGCTATCAAGACCAAACATCCCGATATCATCATCCAGTATCATGGACACTCTGGTCCTGGTCTGTCGATGGCTTCAATCCTTGAGGTCTGCAACAATGGTGCAGATGTCATCGATACCGCTATTGAGCCTCTGTCGTGGGGTAAGGTTCATCCAGACATCATCTCGGTTCGTTCAATGCTGAAGAACGAAGGCTTCGAGGTGGCCGATCTGGATATGAACGCCTACATGCAGGCACGTACACTCACCCAGGAGTTTATCGACGACTGGTTGGGTTGTTTCATCAACCCTGCCAACAAGCATATGTCATCGCTGCTGCTCGGTTGCGGTCTGCCTGGTGGCATGATGGGCTCGATGATGGCCGACCTTGGTCCTATCCAGAAGATGATCAACAAGGAGCGCGAGAAGAAGGGCGAGTCTGTACTCACCATGGACGATATGCTTGTGAAGCTCTTCAACGAGGTAGAATATGTATGGCCGAAGGTGGGTTATCCCCCATTGGTAACACCGTTCTCTCAGTACACTAAGAATATTGCGCTGATGAATCTGCTCACGATGGAGCAGGGCAAGGGGCGTTACGTGATGATGGACGATGCCATCTGGGGTATGATCCTCGGTAAGAGTGGTAAGGTGCCTGGTACTATCGCACCAGAACTGATTGAACTGGCAGAGAAGAAGGGTCTGAAGTTTACGGATGCTGACCCGCATACACTTCTTGAGAATGCCCTCGACGGCTTCCGCAAGGAGATGGACGAGAATGGCTGGGACTACGGACAGGATGATGAAGAGCTGTTCGAGTTGGCTATGCACCCCGAGCAGTATCGCCCCTTCAAGAGTGGTCAGGCTAAGAAACAGCTGCTGGCAGACATCCAGAAGGCGAAGGATGCCAAGCTGGGTGGCGGTCAGAAGATCTCTCAGGAGGAGATTGATGCCCTGAAGCATGCAAAGGCTGATGCCGTGAAGAGTCCGTTGGACGGACAACTCATGTGGAGCTTTGGTGGCGAAGGTGTTCCTGCTGCCTGCATAGAGCCGTTCATCGGTCAGAAGTATAAGGAAGGTGATATCTTCTGCTACCTCCAGACGAAATGGGGTGAGATCGTAGAGATTCCCGCTGCACTGGGTGGCAAGCTTGTAGATATCAGCGTGAAACCTGGACAGAAGATCCGTCAGGGTGACACGATTGCATGGATTGAACGTGAGGCATAATGGACTATCAGTCGATTATTGATAAGTATTATCCGTCGGAGAATGAACTCCGACGGATATTATTAGTACACAGTCGTCAGGTGGCCGACCGCAGTCTGAAGATTGCAAAGGCTCATCCGGAACTGAGACTTGATGAGGAATTTCTTGAGGAGGCTGCTATGCTTCACGACATTGGCATCTTCCGCTGTGACGCTCCAGGTATCCAGTGCTTCGGTACAGAACCTTATATCCGTCATGGCGTCATTGGCGCAGAACTCATGCGACAGGAAGGGTGGGAACGTCATGCACTGGTGTGTGAACGTCATACGGGTACAGGACTCTCAAAAAGGGATATCGAACAGCAGCAGTTGCCCTTGCCGCATCAGGATTATATGCCTGTGGCATTAGAGGAACAGGTGATCTGTTATGCCGATAAGTTCTATTCAAAGACGCATCCAGGCACTGAGCGTACGGTGGTGGAAGCGATGCGAAGTTTGGAGAAATTCGGCTGGGATGGTGTACGCAGATTCCAGAAATGGGTGGACATGTTTGAATAATAAAACGAAAAAAAGTAAAAAAGTAGGAGGGGAATTTTGTAATTCCCCTATTTTATTGTACTTTTGCACCGCAAACAAAACATTATAGGTGTGAAAAGAAGATCAGCTTTAATCCTTATGCTCTTTGCCATTATTATGATGATGGCGGAGGGCCCCCTGTCTCTTTACTCGAAAAGAGGCAAGCAGGATGATGTGCCTGACTCCGTCTCACGCCAACAGACAGACACTATCTTGTCATCCCGTGTGGAAGCCAGTGCGAAGACCAAGCGCGACACCTCGATGATGGACTCTCTGGAGTTAGCCATTTATAAGCATAACAAGGCTGTGGATGACTCACTTGAACTAGATAGTATTAACCGCAGTCGTAAGAACGGTATCGACTCCCCCGTAGATTATTCTGCCGACGACTCCCTGACATATGATGCAGCAGTCAAAATGGCCAATCTATATGGCTCCTCTAAGGTGAAATACCAGAATATGGATCTGGAGAGTGACCGTATCTCGATGAGTCTCGACAGTAATCTGGTGCACGCCACAGGAACGATGGACAGCACAAAGATGGAACTGACAGGTACACCAGTCTTCAAAATGGGCAGCGATGAATATGAGAGCGACACGATGGCCTTTAATTTCAAGACGAAGAAAGGTCTGATCACATCGGTCTATACCAAGCAGGACGAGGGCTTCCTCACCAGTGAGATCTCCAAGCGTGGTGCCGACGGAGAAATGTTTCTCCAGCATGGTCGCTATACCACCTGTGACGATCCGCATCCCGACTTCTACCTGGCACTCTCGCGTGCGAAGGTGCGTCCAGGTAAAGATGTGGTGTTCGGTCCTGCCTATCTTGTGGTGGCAGATGTTCCTCTGCCTCTGGCTGTACCTTATGGATTCTTCCCATTTACGAAGAGTTACTCCAGCGGTCTGATCATGCCTACCTATGGTGATGAGACAGATCGTGGTTTCTATTTGCGTGATGGTGGCTACTACTTTGCCATCAGTGACAAGATGGATCTGAAGCTGATTGGTGAGATATATACCAAAGGTTCCTGGGGTCTGAGTGTTACGTCGAATTATAGAAAACGCTACAGATATAACGGCTCGTTCATGTTCAGTCTCCAGAATACTGTCCGTGGTGAGAAAAACGATCCCAACTACTCGAGAGATAACAGTTTCAAATTGCAGTGGTCACACCATCAGGATTCGAAGGCGAACCCATATACCAGCTTGTCTGCCAGTGTAAACTTTGCCACAACGAGTTATGAGCGCAATAACCTCTCCTCGATGTACAATCCACAGGCAATGACGCAGTCCACCCGTACATCATCTGTCTCTTGGCAGACGCGCTTCTCCAGTATCGGTATGACGCTGAGCTCACAGATGAACGTGGCTCAGAATATGCGTGACTCGACAATCTCACTCACACTGCCTAGTCTGAATATTTCTCTGGCTCCTATCTATCCCTTTAAGCGTAAGAAGGCTGCTGGTACAGAGCGGTGGTATGAGAAGATTTCTCTTACCTATACTGGTCAGTTTAAGAATGAGATTAACACCAAGGAGGACAAGATCATGAAGTCGAAGCTGAACAGGGACTGGCTGAACGGTATGCAGCATGTGATTCCTATCAAGGCAAACTTTACGCTCTTCAGTTATCTGAATGTGACGCCATCGTTCAACTTTACTGACCGCATGTATCTCAGAAAGGTGGAGAAGTCGTGGGATGAGACCAAACAGCGTGAGGTGACAGATACTGTGACAGGCTTCTATAATGTTTATAACTGGAGTCTGAATCTGGGTCTCACTACCAAACTTTATGGCTTCTGGGTTCCTAACCGTAAGATCTTCGGCGATAAGATCCAAGCCATCCGTCACGTCATCACACCAACGGTTAGCTTCTCGTATGCCCCCGATTTCGGTTCAAGTCGTTATGGTTATTATCAGTACTACCAGAAGACTGACGAAAAAGGCAACGTCTCAATGGTGGAATATTCGCCTTATCAAGGTGCGGCTTACGGCTATCCAGGCAAAGGTAAATCTAGCATCCTGAATTTCGAACTGAGCAACAACCTTGAGATGAAAGTAAAGAGCGATGATGACTCTACTGGCATGAAGAAAATCTCACTCATCGATGAGTTCAAACTGTCGTCATATTATAACTTTGCGACAGATATCCGTCCATTAGGTGATCTGAATGCCGTTCTGAGACTAAAACTCTCGAAGAGCTATACGCTGAACCTGAGTACGGTCTTCAAGTCGTATGTCTATGAGGCTGATAGTGTGGGCGCTACGCCTCGTGAGAGTGAACACGTGACCTATTGGCAACAGGGTAAGTTCGGTCGTTTCACAAGTCTCTCCCAGAACCTCTCCTATACGTTGAACAATGAGAAGATGATGAACTTCGTCAAATGGCTCAAGGGTGAGAAGATAGAGAAAAAAGGTAACAAGAATAAACGACGCGACGAAGACGACGAATGGGATAATCCCGTTGAGACAAATATCGATAAGGATATGGAGAAAGCCAAACATGGTGCCAAGAGAAGTGAGACCAATAAGGCAGAAACCGATGAGGATGGCTATATGACCTTCAAGATTCCTTGGAGCCTGAGTATCGGTTATGGTATCACTGTAAGAGAGGACATGAACGTGAAGAAGTTTAACTACGACACGATGAGATATCCTTATAAGTTCACTCAGAATCTGAATGTGAGCGGAAACGTGCGCATCAGTGATGGCTGGAATATCTCCTTCTCCTCAGGTTATGACTTCGAGAACAGTAAGATCTCCATGACCACTGCCTCGCTTAATCGTGATCTGCACTGTTTTAACATGTCGTGCTCAGTAGTGCTTGCGCCTTACACCAGCTATAACTTCTCTTTCAGGTGTAATGCTGCAACGCTCACGGATGCCTTGAAATACGACAAGCGCAGTAGCTATTCCAACGCCGTGCAGTGGTATTAAGAGATATGGAATGCAAAACCTAACAAAACCAACAAAACATCATGGCTGAATTACCTGATATGATTGAAGACCTTGCCCTTATCTTGGTGGTGGCAGGTGTCGTGACGCTGATATTCAAGAAACTGAAGCAGCCCCTGGTTCTGGGCTATATTGTGGCAGGATTCCTTGTCAGTCCGAATATGCCTTATACGGCATCAGTGGCCGATATGGAGAACGTGCATCTCTGGGCTGATATCGGTGTGATGTTCCTTTTGTTCTCGCTTGGTCTTGATTTCTCATTCAAGAAAATCCTGAAGATGGGTGCTTCGCCTGTCATCTCCACTTGCACCATCATTTTCTGTATGTCTATGTTAGGCTTCTGCGTGGGGCGCCTTTTCGGTTGGGAACAGATGGACTGTATCTTTCTAGGGGGTATGCTGGCCATGTCGTCAACCACGATTATCTATAAGGCTTTCGATGACCTGGGGTTGCGACAACAGCAGTTTGCAGGTTTGGTGATGAGTGTGCTCATTCTGGAAGATATTCTGGCTATTGTGATGATGGTGATGCTGAGTGCCATTGCCCAGGGAAATCTTGAGGGTAGTCAGATGCTGGAGTCGGTCATGCGTATTGGTTTCTTCCTGATCCTCTGGCTGGTGGTGGGTATTTTTGCTATTCCACTCTTTTTACGTGCTGTGAGATCGTTGATCAATACCGAGGTGCTGTTGGTGGTATCACTAGGACTCTGTTGCGCGATGGCAGTCATCTCATCGAAAGTGGGTTTCAGCTCAGCCTTTGGAGCCTTTATCATGGGAAGCATCCTGGCAGAGACAGTCGAGGCCGAGCGTATCGAGAAGCTGGTGGAGCCTGTAAAGAATCTATTCGGTGCCATCTTCTTTGTGTCGGTAGGTATGCTGGTCGATCCGAAGATTCTGGTAGAGTATGCCGTACCCATCATACTGTTGGTGATGACAATTCTGATAGGTCAGAGCGTCTTTGGAACCTTCTCTTTCATGCTCGGAGGTGAGTCTCTGAAGTCTGCCATGCGTTGCGGTTTCTCAATGGCGCAGATCGGTGAATTCTCGTTTATCATTGCTTCGCTGGGCCTGTCATTGGGTGTCATCAGTGATTTCCTATATCCGGTGGTGGTGGCTGTATCTGTCATTACAACTTTCCTCACACCTTACATGATACGGTTTGCCACACCGGTTTATAATAATCTGGAGCATCGTCTGCCTAATAAGCTCATCAATTCGCTTAACTCGCTGTCGATGGGAAATCATCAGCACCAGCATGGACAGAATCTATGGAAGAAACTACTCACTCAGATGACCATTAACACGGTGGTGTATTCCATCCTTACATCAGCGACCATCGTTATGATGTTCACCTTTGTGCTGCCTTTTATGCGTGGTATCATGCCTGGCTGGGAGCTTCATTGGTATGCCAACGGCGTAACGGGTGTGCTCACAGTGCTAGTCATAGCACCATTCCTGCGTGCTATGGTGATGAAGAAAAACCGCAGTCCGGAGTTCCGTGCCCTTTGGGATGAGAGCTCGCGTAACCGTATGCCCCTTATCTTTACCATTGTTGTGCGTGCGATTATTGCCATAGCCTTCATCTTCTACATCTGCAATTTCCTGAGCCGTTTCACCAATGCCTTGATGATTACCATCGGTGTGATTGTGATTCTGCTGATTATCTTCTCCCGTTGGGTGAAGCACCGTAGCATCACACTTGAGCGCCTGTTTGTGCAGAACCTGCGTTCACGTGATATCGCAGCCCAGGTGTATGGTAAGAAGCGTCCGCTTTATGCTGGCCGTCTGTTGGATCGTGATATCCATATTGCCGACTTCGAGGTGCCCTCAGATTCCATGTGGATGGGACAAACTCTAAAACAGTTGAATCTGGGCAAGAAGTATGGTGTTCATATCAGCAGTATCCTGCGCAGTGGATGGCGTGTTAATATCCCTGATGGTGACTTTATGATCTTTCCTGGTGATGTGCTTCAGGCTATTGGTAGCGATGAGCAGTTCTCTGTGTTCCGTGAGGCGCTGGAGAACGAGCGTTTGGGGGTTGATCCCAATGCAGAGAAGCGCATCATGCAACTACACCAGCTAATCATAGATCACAATAGTCCTTTCTTGGGCAAGACGCTGATAGAGAGTGGCATCCGCGATCTGTACAGCTGTATGGTCATCGGCTTGGAGGAAGGAAAACAGAACTTGTCTGCTTTCCCGCCAAACCGTAAGTTTGAGGAAGGGGATATCATCTGGCTCGTAGGTGAGCAGGAATCGCTTAATGCCCTCTCAGAGGTTAACGTTTAATCGTTAAAACCGGCTGTCAGTTCGCAGATACGTATAATGACCTGCATAGCCTGTTTCATCGACTGGATACTTACAAACTCATAAGGTCCGTGAAAGTTTACTCCTCCAGCAAAAATGTTGGGGCAGGGGAGGCCTTTGAATGAGAGTTGGGCACCATCGGTACCACCACGAATAGGCTTCACTTTGGGTGCTACACCACAGTCCTGCATCGCATGCAGCACCAGGTCGATGACATGCATCTGTGGATCAATCTTCTCCTTCATATTATAGTACTGATCCTTGACCTCAGCAATCACAGTACCCTCACCATAGGTCTCGTTCATCTGTTCTGCACATCTCTGAACGAGGCGTTTACGCTCCTCAAAACGGTCTCGGTCATGGTCGCGGATGATATAGCTCAGTTTGGCCTGTTCCACATTGCTCTCGATACCCAGCAGATGGTAGAACCCCTGATAGCCCTCAGTGGTCTCTGGACGTTCCTCAACGGGTAACAGCTGTGCGAACTCTGTAGCCAGTATGTTGGCGTTAATCATCTTGTTCTTGGCATAACCTGGGTGAACACTCACACCCTTGATCAGGATTTTCGCACTGGCGGCATTGAAGTTCTCAAACTCCAGTTCTCCTACATCGCCGCCATCCATCGTGTAGGCCCAGTCGCAGCCGAACTTCTCCACATCGAAATGGTGCGCGCCCATACCTATCTCCTCGTCAGGATTGAAGGCGATGCGGATCTTTCCGTGTTTCACCTCCGGATGGTCTCTTAGCCAGCACATAGCCTGAATGATTTCTGCGATGCCTGCCTTGTCGTCGGCACCTAACAATGTGTGACCGTCTGTAACGATCAGATCCTCTCCGATATGCTTGAGAAGTTCTGGAAACTTCTTCGGACTGCTGATGATGCCTTCTGACAACAGAATGTCGCTACCGTCGTAATTGTTTACGATGCGGGCCTTGATGTCAGCACCAGAACAGTCTGGACTGGTATCGTAGTGTGAAATGAAACCAATGATGGGAATATCGCCCTTGACGTTTGCTTTCAGAGTGGCATAGATGTAACCTTTGTCATCCATCTCCACATCGTTAAAACCCTCGTTCTCCAACTCTTTCTTCAGGTAGTTCGCAAACACTAATTGTTTTTCTGTACTCGGCACCTGGTCGCTGTCTTCCTTTGACTGTGTGTCGAACTTTGTGTAATTAAGAAATCGTTCGGTAATATCCATTTTTTGTGATTATTCTATCTTAAGAGGATACAAAATTAAGCATTTTTCGGCAGAATCTTTCAAATAATCGAAAAAATACACTAACTTTGCAGAAATTTTCATGAAAATGGACGAAAATGAGGTTAGATGGTATGTTATCGGCTCAGTAACTCGAGGTCGTGAACTTAAGATCCGCGACGAGTTGCGACGCGAAAACCATGAGTGCTTCGTACCCCTTAGGTATGATGTACGCAAGAAATGTGGCCAACGTCAGCGCACGTTGGTTCCTGCTGTTACTGGCCTCATCTTCCTGTGTGGCACATTAGAGGATGTGCGTGAGATCATCAGGTTCCGTCACGATGGTCTCTTTATCCGTAAGTCCACCTATTCTAATAAGGAGGATTATCTCTCCGTCTCTGATCACGACATGCGTAACTTTATTGCCGTCACCGAGCAGGCTGGCGAGAATATCACCTATTTTAATCCTGATGAGATCCATCTGCAGGTGGGTGATAAGATCCGTGTAAACGGTGGTATGTTTGATGGGCGTGAGGGTGTGATTATGCGTATCAAAGGCAAGCGGCGCCGTCAGTTGGTTGTCTCTATCCCTGATATCGTCTATGCAGCTGTAGAACTGGAGCCAGAACTGCTTGAACTCATTACGTCTGGGCAACAGGATAGTACAAGTATCGTGGAGAAGACTCCAGAAAGTTCTCCCAAGGGCAACCGCCGTACCCAGAACATCGATGAAGACAAGAAACTCTTGTCCGACTTGGCGCATCGTCTGCTGTTCGAGGTGACATCCTCCTATCAGCATGAGAAAGAATATTTCCTTTGGATCTCAGAATTGCGTCGCGTGCGTGAACGGCTGTTGCCTTATAAAGGTTATATCGCTGCTCAGGAGGCTGAACTGGCGATACCTCTTTATCTGGCTGCTGTCAAGCTCGAAGAAGATGTTGAGGCTGCAGAACAACGTGTGCGTAAGGTGATGGAACGTCTTAACGACTCAAGTTTCCACAAACTCTACATCCGGCTCTATCTCGCCCGGTTGGCAGGTGATGAGGAGTCGCGTCGTAAGGTAGAAGAACAGGTGGCTGCTTGGCAGGGCATCCGTCTTACTCCGAAGCAAAAAGAATTCCTCGACGAATACAAGCTGTTATTCGATTCCCCTAAGAAAGATTGATTGGTATCTTCACGATGAAGCGTGTACCGTTGTCGTAGGTGTCGTCGTATGTGATGTCGCCACCAAGTTGGTGAGCGATATGACGACTTAACGTCAAACCAAGACCGATGCCCTCGGTGAAGGAGTCGAGCTTGGTAAATGGAATGAAGATATGATCGCGTGCCCCGGCAGGGATCTTGTCACCAGTGTTGCTGACGGAGATGATGATGTCGGCATTTTCCAGACTGCAATTGATTGTGATACAGCCTTCGAGAGTGAACTTGTTCGCATTGTCAAGCAATTCGTCGAGAATAGAAAGCAGTGCCTCACGGTTTGTATGGATGGTGAACGTATCAGGCACATTGCTTTCAACCTTAATCTCTACTTTATCAGGCACATTCAGTTTCACAGATGCAGCCGCCTCTCTGCAAAGTGCATTGCAGCTGAAGGTTGTCGTTTCACCAGTCAGATTGTTGTGCCCCGCTGAGGCAGTGAGTATCTTTGAGATGTGGTTGATGGACTTGGCACTCGACATCATCCTGGAGGTGATGTCGGCAATCTCTTCTTCGGAAAGTTCACCGATGCTGGATGATAGCACCTGTGTGAATCCGCTGATGATGTTGAGCGGCGTACGTATCTGATGGAACATGTTCCGGATGAAGGCCGTCTTCTGCTCGTTGGCTTCCATCTTCAACTGGTAGGCGCGAGCCAACTCCTCATAACGTTGCTCCAGTTCTGCATTCACTTGCCGGATGTCTGATACTGATGACGCCAGCGAATGTTGCATCAGGATAAAGCTGTTGGTGAGGCGCCCCACACTGTCGCTGCGCTGACTCTCAGACAGCGGCTCTTCAAAGTTACCGTTGGCAATATGCTGGGCCTGATGGGAGAGCTGTTTCAAAGGCTGCATGGCCTTTCTCACTGTCTGATAACAGATTAGGAGCAGCATGAGCAGTCCGAAACCGATCATGATCCAGACTGCGTAGAGCAACTGGTTGTATCTTCTGAACACATCGCTTGCAGGACACACGATAGCGATACTCCAGCCTGTACGCTCCAACGGACGATAGAAGATATAGGAGTCCTTTCCGTCAACGATGGTCAGCATCATACCGCTATGTCCGGCTATCATGGCCTTACCGAGGCTGGTGATGTCGCGCCGTACCCTTGGGTCAGCATCAGAGAAGATGGTCTCACGGTACAGTTTCGCTGTGTCCGGATGAACTAGATAGGTACCTGTACGACCTATCATGATAGCTGAAGAATTCGGAAAAGGCTTGATTTGTGTAACGGCCTCAGAAAGCCATTTCAGCGTGAGACTGGCCGTGATGGAGCCTATGAATTTTCCGTTCTCATCACGCATCGGGCAGCAATACGACGTCAGGATGTCCTTAGAGGATTGTGTCCCCTCGTTATAGTCGTCATAAGCATCCACCCAACAGGGGACTCCCCTTATATGAGAACTCTTATACCATATCTTTTCAAAGTATTCGAAAGGACCCTCCCTCACAGTGGAGATCGTATCGTTCTCGCGCAGTGAATAGGCCGAGAAATAACGTCCCATCTCAGGGAAGTAATATGGCTCCATCGAGATGGCGAATCCTGTCAGGAAAGAATGGTCGGCAACAGTCCTATGGGTTATCGCCAACAGTGAGTCAGGATGCAGATGGCGTGGGGTGTACATCGCCATATAATTGGTTACAACCTCTGTTTCGTTCATGATGCCGTTGATGCGTTCTGCCGTATTGTCGAGCAACTGGGCAGCCCTTTCGATGGCAGCCTGTCTGACGTAGTATTTGCAGCGATAGAACAGGAAGTCGAAAAGCAGTGAGAACACCACAGTGATGATGAGCACGATGAGCAGTCCCAAACGGATGGAGAGCCGCTGCTGGATGTATAGGATGATCTTTCTCATTTGGCAGCGGTGAATGATTGGTCTAACAATTGGGTGATCTTCTCTGTGGTTTCGAGGATATCGATATGCCTCTTCGCCATGTCTGCCTTCGACAAACTCTTGCAGTTAGCACAGATGCTATAGGTGTTTTGGCACAAGGTCTCCACAGGTTTTGTCATCTGGCTGGTCATGTCGTGCAGAAACTTATCCTTTATCCTCTCATACTCCTGAGCCTCACTATAGGCCTCCTCGAGTCTGGCGTTCTGGCGGTTAAGCGTATCCTGCTTTTGCCGCATCTCGTTCATATAATCTGCAAGTGAAAGCTGCATCTTCGACAAACTGTTCTGCAGCTGACCGATCTCGTCCTTATGATTGGTGTCGGGAATGGGCTCGTTCAGGTGACCGTCGGCGATGCTCTGTGCCGTATCTGCTAGCTTATGAAGCGGAAGCAAGTGGTAGGCAATCACCATCCAGAGAATGAGGAGCAGTATCAGCACACCGAAGATACCCCATGTAACGATAAATATCTGTACGCTAGAATACTTGTCATAGAAGTCATGGATGGGGCAAACGGCAACGATGCTGAACCTGCCTTCGCAGATGAATATCCGGAACGTATAGTTCTGCTGGTCTTCCTGTACTGAAGAGCCATTCTCGTGTGTCGCCTTCGATTCCGCCACATAAATCTGCGCTTGAGGCAGCGACTGCTTGATGGCAGTCAACAGGTTGTTCTCCTCAATCATTTTCTCGATCATCATCCTGTCGATAGTGAAAGTGCGGTGTTCAAGTCTTGCGGAGATGTCTGCCTGACGAAGTTCGTTGTCGATCCTCATGGCCATGTTCTCAAGTACTTGTTGGGTAATCTCTATGGACTCATCTCTGATCACCTGCTGGGAGAATCGCGCCAGAAGTATGATGACGACAGCGGAGATCAGCAATACACTGCCTCCCACCCAGATCGTCAACTGCAACGTGAACGAACTGCGAATCTTCTGAACCAGCTTGATGATACTCCTCATATGCTAAGTTTGATTAGTTTTAGCTGTTTTAAGTTCTGGTTGCAAAGATAAGTAAAAATGTGGAATACTCCAAATATATTTGTGTTTTTTTAGGTGATGAATCTTTTTTGATAGTATTTGCTATTTCTCATTTTTTATTTGTATCTTTGCCCCCGTTACAACTATAGGAGAGTGAAAAATGAGAAAGATCATGCAATGGGTGATGAATGGATTGATTATTGATGTAGGCCGAAGTGCGGAATCTGCCATCGGAAAGCTTGCTGCTCAGGCTAAGGAAGAAAGCAATAAGGGCCGCTATCTCCTACAGTCATCGTTTGAGCATGAATGAATAGAAAAACAGTCCTAAAATTATGCAACAGAAAAAGAATTTCCATCGCCATTTTGCGACACCAGGGTTAAACCTCTATTGGATCATCATCGCGTATATCATCGTCGGATGGTTCTACCCCGTCGTGGGGCTCATTGCACTCATTTGTATGATTGGTCCCGTGATGACCAGCATCTGGAAGGGACGCTGGTGGTGCGGGCATGTATGTCCTCGCGGCAATATGTACGACCGTCTGCTGTCGAAATATTCACCCCACAAGCCAATACCGGCATTTGTGCGTACGTTCGGCTTCCGCCTGTTCATGGTGTTCTTTATCTTCGGCATGTTCGGCATCCAGCTCACATTCACCGTTCCCTGGAGCGAGGGCGGATTGGCTATGTGGGGTGGCATCGGGCGCGTGTTTTGGACTATTATCGTGATGACTACCATTGTCGGCATTACGCTGAGTTTCATCTATGCACCACGCACATGGTGCTCGTTCTGTCCGATGGGTACCATCTCCCGCTGGGTGGCTCCAAAGAAGGCACCGCTGCCCAAGGCTTTTACGAACATCCACGTTTCGAGTGCCTGTCAGATGAAGTGTAAGAACTGTGCCCGTGTCTGTCCGATGCAAATCACGCCCTATGACAGTCGCGGCCAGGAGTCTGGCTATCTGCATCCCGACTGCATCAAGTGCGGCAAATGCACATTGGCCTGCCCTACGAAGATTATGACATTGAAACATTAAACACTTCAAGTATATTGCTGGGCACCGATGACGATGGTCTCTGAGCCGTGCATGCATCTCCCAATACAAGAAGTGATACAGGACTGGTATCAATTGACTTTGCCCAAAGCACATTAGTTTATTAGACTTAAAGAGTAAATATTCTTCAAAAACTCTCATTTTTTATGTCAATTTGAATAATGGACGCTGATAATTAAATCTAAAGAAAGTTTCATTTTTGTATAAAGTGTCACTATTTAACTTAACTAACAGATAATAAGTGTGTTATATATAGTGATACTTTTTTTAGAAGTGTCACTACTATTTTGTGATAACAAAACAACTTGTTTTGCTGTGTAAAGTGGCATTTCTTAAGTGTTTAAAGGTAGTTTCTTTCATACCAAAACAACTTGTTTTACTTTTTAAGCAGATATCTCTTGATGTCAAATCCTGCATATTTTATTGCGCTCCCTATGTCTGTAAATCTGAGAAAAAGGTATCTGTTTTATCTACATATGTTAGTTATTTTCAAAATAGTGATGCTTTGTAGTTTACGATAGTCTGATGTAGGAGCTCCTGCCCAATTAGAGTGTTTTTGGGTGATGCATCGCCTCACGGAACAGATGACGCAGTTCGCCCAAGTAAAGCGACTGTGCTCTGGGCTTCTTTGACAGATGATTCTCGATAATCAAATGATTTTTCAAATATGGATTGGCTTCGCCTATCCCTCGTGATCCCGCAGGGATTCAAAATCTGAAATACCTTGAAATAAATTTGAGACGGTTTGCTTTGTAAATCAGGTATTTACGAAGTTAAATATATTAAAGCGTTTCAAAAATGTGGTGCAAAAGTTTGGTTTGGTGGTGCAAAATTAGTACCTTTGCACCACGTTTGAAACACGCTTTAATAATAGAATAGGTATGAAAGGACTAACGATAGTAAAGAGGACTAATAAGGCTGAAGGAACTATCCGGCTCCGTTTCCGCTTGCGTGATGGTAGAGGCGTTGATTTGTACCATAAAAGCGAGATTGATGCAGACTTGAAGGATTTGGATAAGTTTGATGATACTGGTGAACTGAAGCCACGTGTCAGTGTCTATAACAAAAAGCTAAAGCTTGACATTGATACGGAGATTGATGCTATGGAAACTGCCTACAAACAATTGTGCGAGCAGAAGGATAAGACGCGAATAACAACCGATGAGTTTGAGAAGGCTATCACCATGATACTCCATCCTCAGAAAAGCGTAAAGGCCCTAACGGAGATGACACTTATTGACAGGTTTTCAAAGTATATTGATGATGGCTTAAGGGATGGTAATTTTGGAGAGGGCAGGCAGAGACACTACAAGGTTTCGTTAGGTGAGCTTACTCGTTTCCTAACCATCCAGCATAGGTTGAAAGTCACTCCATCAGAATTTGATGCAGATGATATTACGGATTATCGTCAATTCCTGTTTGATGAATACAAATATGTGAAAAAGCATAAGAGCCTGTATGATTTGCTGATGACCAGGAATGTACCAACTGAGCGTCGTGATCAGAATACCGTTGCTGCCAAGATGAAATGCGTTCAGGCTTTCTTTAATGAACTGATAGAAAAAGGTGAGTTAAGCATTTCCCCTTTTGCCCATCTGGGTAAGAACAAGAAGCGTACGATGATGCGTGAGTCATACAACCCGCCTGTTTTCCTTCTTCAAGAAGAATTTCTAAAACTGAAGGACACGGAGGTGCCAGAGACTTTACAGGAAACGAAGGATGCTTTTCTGTTGCAATGTGCTTTTGGTTGCCGAATCAGTGAATTCAAGCGACTGTCGATGGAGAACATTGCTGTATCGGATGAAGGAGTCATGTATGTGCACTATTTGCCTGAGAAAACGCTCAGAGAAAATGTGGGTCGTAAGGAGATTGAAACTCCTGTGATGCGCTTTGCCTATGACATCATCATGAAGTATAAGTTCCAGTTCCATGTCTTAAAGTATATTTGTGGAAAGAGTGGCTATAATGTGAAAATTAAAGAACTGATAAAGTATTGCGGCATAGACCGCAAATGTGCAGTGTTCAATGATGAACTGGGTAATAATCAATACGAGCCTCTGTATGAATTGGCTAGCAGCAAAATCTGTCGTAAGACCCATGTGGACATTCTGACAAAGGCGCAGATAAACATGTATGCAGCCGGATTACATCATGAGGGCAGTGATGCGGTGAATCACTATACTCACATGGATATGAAAGACCGTTTCGTGTTGATGTGCTATGCGTATAAGCAGCCGTTGTATTATGTAAACAAGGATTTAAAGATTGTAGGGTAAGGTATGGCAAAAGATAAATTTGACGAGTTTTATGAGAATCTGGACAGAGAATACGGAAAGTCCAATACTGATAAGAATGTCGAGTACGTAATGTCTTTGATCAAACAGCGTTTACAACCAGACGGGAAGGTAGATGACAATATTCCTGTCCCATCGTTGGAGTCGGTTGCAGAGGTTATGGTGATAATGACCGAAAGACCTAATTTGACTTTTGAGCAGTTCTGTGAGAAAGACAGAAGTCACAAGCGGGTGATAGAATATCTGTTTATTCGGGCAAAGAATCATTATGATGAGGTCGAAGGACTAATAAAACAACTTTTAGGAAAATCTTTTAAAGGATTGACCCCGAAGATAGTTCTTGCCTTCCTCAAAATGTGGAGGCAAATGAATAAAGAAAGTAGGCCGTCGTCTTTTCTGAAGGTTGTACTATTCCCAGAAAGAGCCAAGGAAATAATAGACACACTACACTTTATGATTGATGGAGAAGTTGGGAAAGGTGCTGCTACTGTCATGTTTGTTGCACGCGATGAGGGCTTGATAAGCAGTTGTAAATACGAAAATATAAAAGACGAATTCCTTTCTATTCATCAGAAGGCTTATAACAAGGAACTTGCACAATTAGATAGGGGTGACCGTGAAACATTCTTCCGACCTATTAGGACATTATTGAGGTCAAGGATAGGCTATACTAAGCATGACGATGGTCGAATAGAATTTGTTAAGACCTCTATGTCGCCTAAGAATATGCTCTATCAATTTTTCCGTTGGCTCTGGTCTTTTGTCTAAGAAAAGATTTCCTTAGAGTGTTTGCGATAAGGTCTGTAATCTCGTAGTTACAGGCCTTTTTTGTGCCTTTTTGCGTTAAAACCGATTAACAGAAGTAGCTTTCGGTAGTCGGCTACCGCAAGCTACTCAAAATAAATCAAGCGTATTTCAAAAAGTTGTACTTTCGCACCGTGAAATCGCTGCAAGCCTCATTGCAGAGGATGGATCCCGGTAGGTGCGAGGTCAATGTCTGACCGTGAGGATCGCCAAAAGAACCTGCCATATTTGAGTAATGAAGTCTATAGCAATGTTAGACGATTCACAGTCGAATACTGTGGTGATAACAACTGTTGGTATCTTGAAGTCAGCCTTTCTTGAATGGGCCGACGAACTTGCTCAGTCCCGAAAAGAAGCTGAGAGAGACGTGATGATTGACGAGGCTGTAGTGATTAAACGACTGAGAAAGAGTAGGGCTACTCTATGGCGATGGAATGCAAGTGGCTACTTGCCCTGTTATAAACTGGGTGGCAAGAATCAGTACAAGCAATCGGATGTTGAACGAATTGAGAAAGGATTGAAGTGATGGGTATCTATGAGTATATGAACCATTTCTGGTTTGAGAACGAGAACGATCCATGTTCATTGAGTGAGACCTCTCTCTACTTCTATCTGCTCTATGAAGCCAACCGTCAGCACTGGGTAATGCCTTTCAAGGTCAGCACCCAGATGCTGGTGGCACGGCTGAACACTTCCAAACAGAACGTGATGAAGGCAAGGGAAGGACTCAGGAAGAGGGGGCTGATAGGCTTGTCAAAAGGAGAAGGCAAAGGCAAGCCTGCTCTTTACACACTTCTTCTTTTGGAGACACAATCACAATCGTTGTCCCCAACGATGACTCAGATGTTGCCTGAAACGTTGACGTCAAAGTTGTCCCAACCGTTGCCCCTTTCCAATATAAAAGAAGAAAACAATAAAGAAGAAGTGAAAGAAGACAATTCTCCCTCGCCCAATTCAAATATTGTGTTGACTCTTTCTGAACTGAAGGGAAAACTGATGGATGACTGTTCCTGGCAACAGGACTTGTCCTTGCAACTTGCCAAGAATGGGATTAATCTCAATGCAGAAGCGTTGAGTAAAGAACTCTCAGACTTTTTTGATATGCTGGAGCATAAGGGCTGTAAGGGAAAAGAAGAGGCGGATTGCCGCCAATATGCGTTCAATTGGATCAACTATAATCACAAGAACAAGAATCATGGAAAAGAATCAAAGTGTTTTGGAAAAGCTGGCTCGGCTGAGATCTCAGCTAACCGTCCGGAAGACTACAACGGGGTTTGCTAAGTTCCCAATGTCAACTGAGGAGGCAGCCGCGTTTATTGATACGGCATTGAGGTTAGAAGTGGCAGACCGTGGCAAGGTGTTCATAGACAGCAGCGAATTGCAAGGCTATATACTTCGGATAGCAGAGTTGTTCACCAAGCCTACGGCTAAATTCGGCATATTGCTGTGTGGTGGTGTCGGCAATGGCAAGACCTCAATGATGTATGCTTTGCAAAACCTCATAAGGAATCTTGAAATCCCCCTAAATGGTAATACTACATTTGGAACTTGGGGAATGAGAGTCGAGAGCGCTAAGTTCATCTATAACCAGGTTAAAGTTGACTCTCAAGAATACCGACAAATTCAAAATGCCAATATGCTTGGTATCGATGACCTTGGTGAAGAGGAACCGACGCTGATGAACTATGGCAATCGTGTCACTCCCGTGATTGACCTCATTTCATACCGCTATTGCAGAATGCTATTTACGATGGTCACGACCAACCTGACGCCAGCACAGATTCGATCTACTTATGGCGACAGAATAGCCGACCGCTTCAATGAGATGATGCTTATTCTTCCCTACAGGAATCCATCGTTCAGAACACCACAGCCCAATGCAAGCCAACATCAATAAGGTACTAGTCGTTATGGGGGCTATGCTGCCCCCTATACCCCCTTCCGACGCAACAGAGTTGCGATTGTCTATCGCGTTGCGAGGTTTCTACCTTCATCCCGTCATTACAGCCGTCCTGCGCTTTACAGTGCGCAGCCCGACTGTTTCCAACGGGAATCAGGTAGCACACTAAGGGTTATGTCAACCCTTGTGTGCCAGAGTGACCTCTCTGGACTCCGCTCAGGCTCTGCCTAAGTACCGCGAGGGGAGCGGCTTCTCCCCTTCGAGCCCTACCGCTGGAGTGACCCTCCCCAGACCCCCGCTTAGGACTGTCAGCCCTAAGAATCCGACCATGGAGAAACAATCTCCCTGGACCCTCTCGTAAGTTCAAATTTTATACAATATGACTAAGAAGACATCCATACATGTATGCGCCGCCAAATATGGTGCGGAGAAGCACAACAGGCGCGAGAAGGAAATGAAGCATGTTCATTCCGAGTATTCACACCTTAACAAAAGTTGGGAAGCCAACGATTTTAAATCAGTGGCCGATGAGATTCGTAAGGCTAAGGAACGCTATTCCAGCCATCACTTCTGCCGTAAAGCAAAGCTTGATGAAAATGGAAAACAATTGACAATGCCTGCTTGCGACAAAAAGACGGGCAACCCAATCGTTGACCCAACATCTGGACTTCCAAAACTTGTTCCTGTATGGGAGCAGGATTTGTCGAAACCCAAGAAAATGCCGAAGAACGCAGAGCCTGTTCGTGAAGGAGTAGCCGTTATTACAGAGTCCACGACAATGGAGCAGATGAAGTCACTCGCAGAGCAGATAGAGCAGCGTTGGGGTATCAAGACCAAAGCCATCTATGCTCATCTTGATGAAGGACATGAGCATCTGGTGACGGATAAGGATCATCAGCAAGGGAAGTATCTCGACTCCCAAGAAGGAACAACTATCTTTCTATGGAACTATCATGTCCACTATGTTTTCGATTGGACTAACCATGAGACTGGTCAGTGCATCAATCTAAACCGTCATGATATGTCGGAACTACAGGACATGCTTGCTAATACCCTCAAAATGGAGCGCGGTAAGAAGAGTGATAAAAAGTGGACTGAGCGTAAGAAGGCTGAGTCGAAGCAGATTCAAAAGGCTATTGAGGCAAGTAACGATAAATTGAGCAAACTCCAGGAAGCGATTGATGAATTGCTTTCTGCAACCAGCGTTCCGGAGGAAGAACTGGAGGCTGTACCGTTTGCGGAGATGACTTTCTCCTTCCAAGGATCAAAGGAAGCGTTGACCGTTAAAGACCTTATTAACCAAGCATTGGCTCGACTTAACAAGGAAATTTGCACACCTATTCCCTTATTGAAGCGCGAAGAATGGCAGAAGGAACGCAATGCCAAAGCAAAGGAGATTGTAACCACTCTTCAGAGCCAGTTGCTCAGTGTTTCTAAACTTCACAAGAAGAAAATCAACGATGTTGGCAAGAAGATGTATCTCAATGCCAAACAGAAGATTGCTTTAGCAGCTATGACGGACAACGAGAATAGGGCTTTGAAAGAGCGTATCTCGGAACTTGATGAAAGAGCAGTAGCCCGTGAAAAAAGTAGAGCAGATGCCGCAGAACAGAAAGCACAGGAGCAGACTATAAGAGGTAATCTTGAAGAGAAGAGAGCAAATGAGGCAGAAAGCCGTCTTGCTGATATAGAGCGTTTCATTAGTTTTTCGGGTGCCTCCGAAGCATACGAGCACTGGAACTTTCTCCAGACTCTTGTCAAGAAAGCAGCTCAGGCTCTGGCTAATTGGGCTCATAGTACAGCATCCATCTTCAATCATGACGTGGAGCAAATCATTGGTCAGGGCATCATTGCCCAATGCCATCTTAACGACCTCAACCCTCATGTCGAATCCGACCGACAAAAGGCAGCAAATAGTATCGCTGATATGGCGGATTCCATTGTCGGCAGTATCGGCAGATTCCAATGGGACATCGCTGTAACACGTATAGGCCAGCTCGCATCAGAAATGAGACTTTCAACAAGTGGCCAGTCTGTTGGTGGCAGCAATGGCAATGCAGACGAACTGACCAATTGGGATGACACCAAGAAACGGGGATGGGGCAGGTAAAATCGAAACCTCCTACTTCATATACGAGAAGGTGAATTCTGGGCATGGTTCCAGAATCACCTTCTTCGTCTTAGATTTCATCTGTTCTCGTCAAAATTCTCACGAAAATTCACTTAATCTAATCAACCTCACATTTGCCGGGAAAAGCCTTAAACAAAGGACACCCGACAAATTGTGACAATTATTGTTTGAGAGCTGCTGGATTGTACTCCAATTCTGTTTCGTCAAGAATGAATTCACCACCATTGTTATCAATCCATTTGTTAATTGATTTTAATAGCTCATATGTAAAACCTGAATAAAAATTCAGAGATTTTTCGGTCAACTTAAATGAATGCAACAATGCTTCTTGGTGTTTTTTCTTAATTATATCACCGAAATCCACGACACGTCCATAATCCCGTTCCCCCTCAAGTTTTTGCAAAAGAACAAAACGGTATGGGAGGTCTTTAGAACAAGAGGTGTTTGATAAAAGACTAAACTTATTATTATCAGAAACCTGTCTTAGCTCATCGGTTTCTATCCATCGGTTTAATGCTTTATCGTGAAGTTTTAAGGTGTCTATTATTTCCACCAATGGGACATAGTATATATCATTGAATTGGCGAATTGTGAGTATTTTCTCTAATTGAGACCGCAATTCAGTTATAATTGGTTGATAACTTTTAAACAACTGGAAACCAAGAAATGTACAATTAGATAGTTTTTTTATAATATCCTTTTGTTGAAGATTGAGTGTTTTATTAATATTCTTTATAGTAGTTCCGTCTTCATAACCAAAAAGCATTTTATGAACATCAGAAATAAGTTGAAATAGTGAGGTGTAGATTTTAGCATTATAGAAATCCCGAATTATATCAGATGGTACACGCATCTTATCGCTTCCTTTAATAATATGACATAAATCGTTAATCAGAATAGACTTGTCATCTTCACTATTATACAATAATAATCGCCTATTTCGTATATCAAAAGGCAAATCTTCAGGATTCCCATATCTCGTATTAAAGATACATATAACATTTTCCCAGCCGATAGTTCTAACAGCATAACCCAATTCAATAAGGACATTTGGATTAGGTGTTTTCCTGTTTTTTCGAGATCGATGGTTAATGATTGACACGTCAGCAACAAACAACTTGGCGGTATTAATCTTATTGAAAATAGTTTGAGCAATATCAACAGTTCCAATGCGCTTACTTGTGGCACGGTCTATAACATACTCTAAAGAAAAATTTTTGTCTTCCTTAATTTTTGATAATGCCTTGTGCAAACAGGAGCCTATATATGCTTTGTTGTTCTCTTCTGGTAAATCTGATTGCCAAGAATAAAAGATATTGTGTATCATATCAAAATTATATGAATTAATGCCTGCAAAATTACACAAAAATCACCAGATTATGTACTTTTTGTCCACTTCTTCCTCATTTTTTATCATCTTTTTGAAATTATGGAGCCATTTTACAAATATAATTTGTATCTTTGCAGTCAGTTCGGGGAGAAATCCGGACTGATGATGCATTGCTTATTGATACGCACTTAACCGAAGGTGTCTGGAAAACTAAATTTGGGATAGTTCGTTCATTGAGCAGAGGAGGCCAGGAAATGGTATCCTAAAAGAACACATCATAGCTTTGCACACGCTTTGGCGTGTTGCATTCTTAGTAGTGTTCTAGGGGTCCCATTTTCCAGACACCGCCCCTCAGGTTAAGTGCATAAGGATGGCTTCACGCCATTTTTGTGACCTTTTCCGTTTGCAGCTATTATTAAGGATTTAGGACAATGACAATAAAAAGCAAACGCGTTGAAGCGATTATTGAGGAATTGAAGGACCAGTATCTGGAAGAAGACCGCTACACCCGCCCTTGGATTATAGGATTTAGTGGCGGTAAAGACTCTACGGTACTGCTTACTCTCGTCTGGATTGCATTGCAAAGATTACGTGAGGAAGGGAAGCCTTTGAATCGTAATGTGCATGTGGTCTGTAATGACACGATGGTTGAGAATCCTATTATTGAGGAGTACGTCACCAAGGTTTTAGACATGATATCAAAGGCTGCCAAGGAGCAGCAGATGCCTATATCTGTAGCAACGACAACGCCGGAATTGGAAGATTCATTTTGGTGCTGTGTTATTGGCAAAGGCTATCCTGTCCCCAACAATTCTTTCCGCTTCTGTACGGAGAAGATGAAGATTAAACCCACCTCCAAATTTATAACTGATCAGGTGGCTGCTGACGGAGAGGCAATTGTTCTTGTTGGCACAAGACTTACAGAAAGCCAACAACGTGAACGCTCCATCAAACGACATGAGATAAAGGGGCATCGTTTGTCAAAGCACCCATTGAATCCCAATACTTTTACGTATGCACCAATCAAGGAACTGATGCTTGAAGAGGTTTGGTGGATAATCAACACAATCCCTTCTCCCTGGGGCTTTGACAACGAGATTCTATACAAGATTTATCTTGATGCATCTGCCGATGACTACGAATGCCCCACGGTTGTTACTGATGATAGCCATCGTTCTTGTGGTCAGAGTCGCTTTGGATGTTGGATATGTACTGTGGTAAAGGAAGATAAGTCTATGTCATCCCTTATCAAGAACGGAGTTGAATGGATGAAACCATTACTGGATTTCAGGGACAGGCTTGTTGAGAATCGTAATGTGTCGGAACTCAGATATGCAACTCGAAGAAACGGCCAAAAAGCCGT
>ONAE01000031.1 GCA_900315695.1 uncultured Prevotella sp.
GACACCCCACGCACCAAAGTCGCAGAAGAGATACTGAACAGAGTTCTGTGAGAACACGCCAATATTCTCCTGTACCTTCACGCCAAGGTTCAAGAGAGCATTAGATACCCTCTTCACCATATCCGAGAACTGATTCCAGGAATAGGATTTCCACTCCGACCCACCAAAGTCCTTATAAATCAGAACTTCGCGGTCGCCATATTTCTCCGCCTGATCATGGATCAAACGCGATAAGTGACTGTTCGTCTGCATATATACTTTCGTTAATCCGCTGCAAAAGTACGTAAAATGATGCAGATAGCCAAATTATCTAAGGATTATTTTCATTGTCGCCTTTCAACCTAAAAGAATCACCTGCCGACTCGTTCAGGGTGCCTTGCCACCACTGGCGATAAGAATAGGCTTGCCAAAGAAGTCCTTCGGAAGAGAGTGCGTTGCAATTCATGTTGAAGATGCTCACCTGTTGCCCCTTGAAGGATGCGAATTCCGACTCACCTTCCGCAACCACAAACCAGCCGTAATCCGTAGCCAGGAGAGGTTCGATGCCCATCTCCTGCATATATCTGACTATCAGCGAGATATTTCCCAATGTATGATCCTCACGCTGGCCTGTGGCACCCAGATAGATAATGCGCCTCATACCCTTCGACAGACAGTAACGCGTGGCCTTTGTCAGATCGTTGTCCTCCTGTTCATCGATCTGTATCAGACGATCCCTCAGATCCTCTGGCACTGAGTCACCATCGCCTACGATGGCATCGGCCTGAGGATAGTGGTTCACAGCCCCATCACAGGCACAGACAAACGGAGCCCGATCCAACAAGCCCAATGGTATCTCTGCATGAGGGAAATCACCATGAGCCAGAATCACAGCGTCGAAACTGCCGATCTTATGTATGAGCGGATACTTTTTCATCTTGCATCAACCTTTTCCACTTATAATAACCCATCACGGCAATCAGGACATAAAGTCCGTAAAGTCCTGCCTTGAAAGGAATACCCTTCTGCACATAGAGGATCGTACACACCACATCTACTACCATCCAGAAGAACCATTGTTCGATATATTTCCTTGCCAAAGCCCAGAGACCCACAAACGACAGAGCGTTCGTGAAGGAGTCGAGCACAGGGACAGTAGAGTTAGTCCAGGTAATCAGCACATAATACGTCAGTCCCCACGCCACGAAGAAGAATACGACTATAGGCAGATAAAGCCTTGCCGGGGTATGGGTGATTGGCATCACTGATGTCGTCTGATTCTTCTTGCGTCCGAATTTCCAAACAGCATAGCCATAGACAGCAGCTAATGTGTAGTAACAGGCCATACCTGCATCCCCATAGAGTCCATGACTCCAATACAGCCAGATATCAAGAGCGGGCATGATGATGCCAAGTACCCAGAGGGCTATAGACGCACGATACTCGAGCCAGATGTAGATCAGGCCGAGTACCGTTGTCAATATGTCGAGCCAATGCTCGTTTAGAAATTCCTGCATATTAGAAATTGATAGAGAGATGTGCCATCATATTGAATGGTGCCGAAGGTGCGAAACCAGCCTCATACTGGTCGGATTTATCCCAGCCCGTAGCTATCAGCTTGCCATTCTCCTTCGTGAAGGCTGGTGCTGCCCAACCGTTATTGTCGAATTTGGCAGAGAAGATATTGTAGAGCGTGATACCTGCCGTGAGCTCCTTCACCCCTAACTGCTTCAGGCTGAACGTATAGCTGAGGTCGATATTGGTGGTGAAGTGTCCGTCGAGCATCATACTGACATCGACGGGTTTGCCATTGTCGTCGAGTGTCTGATAGCTCTTGAAACCTGTGTTCGTCAGATACTGATCACCTACATACTGACTCTGAATGCTGGCATTCATGCCTTTATACTTGAAGTTGAGGATATTGTTGAAGATGAAGTCAGGCGAGAACGACAGCGGGGTATCACCCAGACTCTCCACAGAGCCATCCATCAGCGTCACTTCCCAGTTCTCAGCACGATTCTTCGAAAAAGTGGCGTTGGCATCCCAGCGGAACCAATCGATTGGTTTCCAAGCAGCCTCCAGCTCTACGCCCAGTCGATAGCTCTTACCTACATTCTTGGCGATAGCTTCGCCGATAGGATTCAACTCACCCGTCAGCACAAACTGATCACGATAGCTCATCCAGTAGAGATTAGCGCCAACAGTGAACTTCTCGCTCTGGAACTTATAGCCTGCCTCCAGATCATTCAGTCGCTCAGCTTTCAGCTCCGTACCTATATTATCCTCATAGTCATTACGTGTGGGCTCCTTATGGGCGATGGCATACGAGGCATAGACTTTATGATGAGGCGTGATGTCGTAGTTCAGACCAAACTTCGGATTGAAGAAGTTGAAGGTGTCGTCGATCACATATTTCCCATCAGGATTAGCCCCTTGCCAGTCGCCTGGGTCCTGCATCTGATAGCCGATATGGCGATATTGCAAGTCGAGGAAACCATTCAGTCCAGGCAGGAAATCGTAGTTCACCTTGCCATAGATGTTCCAGTCGGTCTTCTTCGCATTATTACGATAATACTCGTAGTCAGGCAGCAGTTCGAGACCTTCTGGCACATGCTTTACCCATTTCACCAGTCCGAAGTGATCACCATCATACTTGTTCCATCCGCCACCCAGGATCGCCTCGATGTTATCGTGGTTGTTATAGATCAGTGAGGCCACAAAGGCAAAAAAATCGTTATCCATCTTCTTCTGACGAATCAGGTCGCTCTTCATCTTTGGATTACCACCAGCCTCAGGATCGAACCAAGCACCATAGGGGAGATACTCAATCAGTTTGCGGCCAGTCTTATATTCCTCGTAGTAACCCTGTCCCTTTGTATAATGTCCTGTCACATTCAGAGCCAGATCATTAGACAGGTTCTGGTTCCACAGCAACTGATAGTTCTGCTGATGATAGTTGTCAGTCTGATTATCATAGTAATGCACGTTGCCTTGTTCGTCGTAGTATTCACCACAGGAGTTATAGGTGCGTCCATAGAGACTCTGCTCATACTTCGAGGTGTAGTTCCAGGCGTGATAGGTCTCCTCGACACCATTCCAGGTAATGAACTTCACGACAGTGTTGTCAGAGAAGTAGCCTGCCTGAACCAGATAACTGTTCAACTTTGTAGAGGCGCGATCGAGATAACCCTTCGAGCCGATGTTCGAGAGTCGTCCCTGAATACCCCAGTGGTCTTTGATCAGACCCGTTCCGAAGCGCAGTGTCTCCTTATGCGAATAGTAGGAGCCACCAGAAAGGTCGAGTCCGAAGTAAGGTGTCATTCCGATATTCTCCGTCTGCATATTCAGCGTTGCGCCAAAGGCACCAGCACCATTCGTCGAAGTACCCACACCACGCTGGATCTGCATCGTCTGCACACTACTGGCGAAGTCGCCCATATTCACCCAATAGAGCTGGGCACTCTCCGCATCGTTCATTGGGATACCGTTGGCAGTGATGTTGATGCGGCTCGGATCAGTACCACGCACTCGCAGCGAGGTATAGCCAATACCATTACCGGCATCAGAGGTCATCGTGATGCTGGGAGTCAGTGAGAGCAGGTAAGGGACATCCTGTCCGAAGTTCACGGCTTTCAGTTCTTCCCTCGACATGTTGGTGTAAGCCACAGGTGTCTTCTTCGACGCACGGGTAGAAACCACCTGCACCCCCTGCAACTCTATTGATGTGAGTGTATCGAGTTCGCTCGGATCATTCTCTGGCAACGCCAGTGGTTTCTTCGATTGCATACTCACAACGCACAAAAGCGCAGTCATTCCTAAAAAAAATCTTTTCATACCTTTAGTTGTACCTTTAATTAATAATAATGTAAAGGGGGTAAGTGTGTATCCTTTATTCCATCCCTACGCCAGCATAATCTGGATCAGGTTAGAGGGTATCATCTCAGCCTGCACCCGCAGGCACCCCTTGAAATCGGCTGCAAAGGTAGTGTTTTTTTTCGATTCAGCGAAGGAAAAGCGTATTTATTTTCATGATTTTGTTTGAGAAGCTAATCTGAACCAAGCGAATAGACTTTACAAACCAATGCCTGAGAATCGCGCAGGATTCACCAACCCGAACTCATGCCTCAAATACGCGAATTATGACCCGTTTTGTAAACTATTGACACTCTGAGACTTATAAAACCGCCTCTTTTTTAGTTTCGAAGAATAGACTTGAAAAGTAACTTTTTGAACCTCGTTTGGTTACTTTTTACTATTAATTCCGGCACTTTTCACCTTTAAATCTAGCACTTTTTCCCATTAAGGGGAACTATTTTTTCATAACTATGCAGTAAGAACTCCATAACCTAACGGCATGATCCCTTACTAGGAACGCCTGGTTTGCTTACTTCTCGCCCGCTGTCTCTCCCACCCATCTCCTAGAACACCCCGTTCCGAAGTGTTAAATTTAGGCACAATTCCTTTACACAATCAGCAAATGAGCAAATAACCTTCTCAAACTTGCTTTCTTTTATTCTAAACAAATTATTCTGAGAGAATTATTTTATTTGAATAATTCGTTGCGATAAATAATAAATAGGGGCAATGGAAGGCTTGACTCTAGGCCTACTACTTCTTAATGCTTTTATAAATAATCTTGCCAATACTTTCACCAGCTTCTTTCATTGGGTCACGCAAGGTGATGGCATCATTATCATCTCCTTCAGCTTTAAATCCAATTGTAGCTATTTTTTCTTTTGTCTCACTGTTGACAACATAAGCTTCTCCTTTAATAGAGCCTCCGCCATTAATGGTTAGTGGAACAATTACGAGTTCATAGGTTCCACTATTCTTAGAATTATCAAGTACTGCAGATAGGTGAGCTTTATATGTTTCCTCATTGAATTTAAGACAGAAATACTTTAAAGACTCCTGTTCCCAATCATCAATTCTTGCTGCTTTGTCTAAAAAAACCTGAAAAGGTCTGTCCTTCTTATAAACAAGTTTAGAACAATCTAACTTGATGGTGATGTACTTTTCACCTTTCATGCAACTAAGAGACCCTTCAATAACCTCTGCCCCATAAGCAAAAATAGCTAGGACACTAACGAAAGCAACAGCAAATGCTCTAAACATTGTGATCTTATATTTATTCAAGTAAGTTAATAATCTGTTGGCAAAGATAAGAAATATTTCCGAAACTCAAAAGAAAAAGGCAGGGAATTTTTGAAATCCCTGCCAAATAAGATAGAATACCTTACATATTATAATATGGTAAGTGATACCTTCTTACCTAAACCTGCAAATATGCGGAAAAGTGTAGAAAGCTGGATGTCTGCGTGGCCATTCTCCAATTTGGAGATATAGCTTTTCTTGGTTCCAATCTTATCTGCCAATTCCTGTTGAGTAAGACCTGCAAGACGACGCTGCTCTTTCAGTGTCTCTGCCAAGCAGAAGGCTTCAGCATCTGCCTCAAACTTCATACGCTCTGGCGTTCCCATAGCACCATATTCCTCATTCAATATTTCATCGAATGAAGTGCAATTCATGATTGCTTTTTTCTTCTCGTCTGTCATATTACACCTTACTTTTAAAATATTCCTTTTTTATTGCTTCTGCACGTCTGATTTCTTTTGGCGGCGTCTTTTGACTTTTCTTTTGGATGCCATGAAACAGTACAATGACTGCACCTTCGTCAAAACAGCAGAATATCCGATAGATATTATTTCCAACCTCTACCCTAATCTCATATATTCCATCTGAGTTCTCTAAGTATCTAAAGAACTTTGCAGGAATCAATCGTTGGGTTTCAATCAGCTTCAGTACCTGATTTATCTTATCACGGACAGGTGCTGTTTGTGCTACGTAGAATTCCTTATAGTAATTCCCGAACAATTTGATTGACCTGATCTTTTCCATCAGAAATCCTCCGCAAAGTTAATCAATTAATGAACAACTTCCAAATAAATCAGTAACAATTTGACGCTTTAGCACTAAAAATAGTATTTTCTTTCTCATAATTAAATAGTTTAAGAGTTAAACAAATATGATTTCACATGCAAAGATAAGGATTATTTCTGAAACTCAAAAGAAAATGGCAGGGAAATATTGGAAATCCCTGCCAATTATAGATTGGGTTGTCACCAATATATGCTTATCGGATACCTAAGCGGGCCTCTACGACATTTACAACATAGTCGCCAAGTTTCTCGCACTCGTTGATGAGGTCCATGTAGATGGTACCAACGGCGTAGGTGTATTCGTGGTTGTTCACATCCGTGATGTTCTGCGTCTTCAACTGGTTGCGGTAGTTGTTGATCTCATGCTCGATATTGAAGGAACGGTTGACATCGAACGACTCCTTGCGCCCCTTCATCAAGCGGTTCATCTGCGTGAGTGACTGATCGGTGAGTTCCATCATCTGGTGGATATGATCATACTGCTTCTCGATGAAGTGATCCTCCTTGCCGTTATACTTACGAGAGATGGTGCGAGCCATATTATAGCAGGCATCACCGATCGACTCCAGTTCGGAGATCTCACGAAGCATCGCACGGATCTTGGCCTTCGTGTCGTCAGAGAGGTGGGCATCACTCACGGAATCGAGATACTTCGCAATCTCCAGCTCCATGTTATCGCTGATACCCTCATACTTCTCAATACGCGTATAGAGCTTGTTGAAATCTCCTGCCTTATTATCCTTCTTGTTAGATGCACTACTTGAGAGTGTCAGCAGCTCACGCACCATACCAAACATACGCTGCATACGTTCTGAGAACGACTGTATCTCCTTCTGAGCCTCGAGCACTGAGAGTTCTGGGGTCTTCATGAAGCCAGCTGTAATGAAGTGCAGGCGGAACTCGTCTTCCTCATCGACCTTCTTAGGTTTGATAACCCAGCATACGAAACGCTCGATCTGGGGGATAAACCAGATAAGGATAAAGGTATTAGCCACGTTGAAGGCTGTGTGGAAGGCAGCAAGCACGAAGCTCAGCTTAGCCGAGTTAGCCAGGAACACGCTGGTCTCAACGGCCTCTTTCTGCATATCCACATCGTAGCCTACCCATCCACATACCATATCGATGAAGGGACGGAAGACAAACAGGATCCAGATGACACCAAACACGTTGAAGAACATGTGAGCCAAAGCAGCCCGACGAGCCTGCGTGTTTGCCGACATCGCAGCGAGGTTTGAGGTAACAGTGGTACCGATGTTCTCACCCATCACCAACGCGATACCCTGATAGATAGGCAGGGCGCCGCTGGAACAGAGAATCATCGTGATAGCCATCACAGCTGCCGACGACTGTACGCAGAAGGTCATCACACCACCTAAGAACAGGAATACCAAGGTGGTGATGAACGAATCAGGATCAAACGAGGCAAAGAAACTGAGCAAAGCCTCATTCTCACCCAGATGCATCTCCGTTCCCGTCATGCGGAGCGTTCCCAAACCCAACAGCAGGAATGACAGACCAAACAGGAAATCGCCAATATATCTGTACTTCTTCAGATAGATCAGGATGATACCCATGAAGAAGGCAGGATAGACAGCACTGGTGATGTCGAACGACATACCAGCAGACATAATCCATGCCGTCAGCGTGGTTCCGATGTTAGCACCCATGATGACAGAGATGGCCTGAGCCAACGTCAAGAGTCCAGCATTCACAAACGAGACAGTCATCACCGTCGTTGCCGTAGAAGACTGGACAGACGCTGTTACCAGCATACCTGTCAACATACCTGTAAAACGATTGGTAGTCATTGCACCAAGGACGTGTCGCAACTGCGGACCCGCCATTTTCTGCAAGGCTTCACTCATCGACTTCATACCAAACATCAAAAGGGCGAGTGAGCCAAGAAGCTTAAAAATAATCCAAATCGACATAAAGATTTGCTATTAAAATGATAATTCGGCGACAAAGATACAAAAAAAAATAAAAAATACGAATGAAGATGGAAGAAAATTACTATCTTTGCAGAAAATTTACCCTAAAACTAACAAGTAAAGATATGGAAAAAACAATTCAGGTTCGCTGTCAGAACAATGGAACGACTATCGAGGTGCCCATAGGTTCAAACCTTCAGGACATCTATGAGAAATCTGGCTTGGAGATGAAATACGGTCCACTTAGCGCGCATGTAAATAATAAGGTAGAAGGAATGCACTATCGCCTATATTCCCCAAAAGATGTGGAGTTTCTCGATATCACCTCCTCGAGTGGCATCCGCGCCTACACCCGCAGTCTGTTCTTCGTTCTCTGCAAGGCTGCACACGCACTTTTCGACCCCTGTAAGGTGGCTATCGACATCCCAGTGTCCAATGGCTATTATGTCAATCTGAATATCGGGCGTCCTGTAACCATCGAGGATGCTGGCGCCATCCGCCGGAAGATGAAAGAAATTATCGATGCCGCCATGCCTATCCATCGCCACGAGACATCCACAAAAGAGGCCATCGAACTCTTTGAAAGTCTGCACAACCGTTCAAAGGTTAAACTGCTAAAGAGTACAGGAAAACTCTATACCACTTATTACGATATCGACGGTTATGTGGATTACTATTATGGCGCACTGCTCACCAACACCTCACAGCTCTATCTCTTCGGACTGGAGAAATATTATGATGGTTTGTTGCTGCGCCTGCCCTCACGCGAACATCCCGACGAACTTGGCGAGATGACGCATCAGGACAAGATGTTCGGCATCTTCAAGGAGCACCACCAATGGCAGGACATCCTCGGACTGCGGACTGTCGGTGACTTGAACAGCGCCATCTTAGGCGGGTACTCCTCACAACTGATTCAGATCAGCGAGGCCCTACAGGAAAAGAAGATCGGCAGGATTGCCGACGAGATAGCCCAGCGCATCAACCCACCTGCCTCCCTCGGTATGGGCAGCAGCAAGGGTGTGAGACTCGTACTCATCGCTGGTCCGTCATCTTCAGGTAAGACCACCACCTGCAAGCGACTCAGTGTACAGTTGGCTGTCAACGGCATCAAACCCATTGGAATCTCCCTCGATGACTACTTCCTGGATCGCGACAAGACACCTCTCGACGAGAAGGGCGATTACGACTTCGAGCATCTGCATGCCCTAAACCTGCCACTCTTCAACGAACAACTGAATAAACTCTTTAATGGCGAAGAGGTGGAACTGCCTCGTTACGATTTCCCGACGGGAAAGAGTATGATGAGTGGCAAGAAACTGACACTACACGACGATGAGGTATTGGTAGTAGAAGGCATTCATGCCCTCAATCCGGAACTGACGGCACAGATTCCCAACGAACAGATTTTCCGTATCTATGCTTCGGCGCTGACAACCATCCTGCTCGACAACCACAACTATATCCCCACGACAGACAACCGCCTGTTGCGTCGCATCATCCGCGATCATAAGTATCGTGGCGTATCAGCCTTGGAGACCATCCGCCGCTGGCCTTCTGTACGAGCTGGTGAGAATAAGTGGATCTTCCCCTACCAGGAGAATGCCGACGCCATGTTTAACACAGCGATGCTCTTCGAGCTGGCTGTTATCAAGAGTCAGGCAGAGCCCCTGTTGGAGCAGGTGCCTGAGGATTGTCCTGAGCATGCAGAAGCCTACCGCTTATTGAAATTCCTGAAATACATCAAACCGATTCCAGAGACGCAAATTCCGCCGACGTCACTGCTGCGTGAGTTCCTTGGCGGTTCGTCATTCGAATACTAATCAACATCGCATACTGAATAAATATTGCAAGAGAAATGCATATTTGCATGAATTTACAAAGATTCACAAGCAAATATGCATTTTTTAAGTATTTCTTTTGGTATTTAGGGTAAAAATGAATAATTTTGCACCGATTTTAGAAAATCGCTGCAAGAACAATAGTTAATTATTAAAGAATATGGCTGAAAAATTAGAAGTGAAGGAGCTTGACCAGGTGGTTGTACGCTTCTCAGGTGACTCTGGCGACGGTATGCAGCTCGCCGGAAACATCTTCTCTACGGTCAGTGCCACCGTTGGTAACGGCATCTCTACATTCCCCGACTATCCTGCTGACATCCGCGCCCCGCAAGGCTCACTCACTGGTGTGTCTGGTTTCCAGGTGCACATCGGCGCCGGAAAGGTCTATACCCCTGGTGACAAATGCGATGTGCTGGTAGCCATGAACGCTGCTGCGCTGAAGACGCAGTACCGTTATGCAAAGCCGGGTGCCACCATTATTATCGATACCGACTCCTTCGGACCCAAGGACTTGGAAAAAGCTCAGTTCCAGACTGAGGACTACCTCGGTGAGATGAATATCGACCCGGATCGCGTCATCCAGTGTCCGCTTACCACGATGGTAAAAGACTGTCTGGCTGATTCCGGCATGGACAGGACATGAAGGCCATGATGAAGTGCCGTAACATGTTCGCCCTGGGTCTCGTCTGCTGGCTCTTTGATCGCGACCTGAACCTTGTAGCTAATTTCCTGCGTGAGAAGTTCGCCAAGAAACCTGCCATCGCTGAGGCTAACATCAAGGTGATTCAGGCTGGATACGACTACGGACATAACACCCACTCTTCTACCGTGAACGTTTATCGCGTTGAATCTAAGGAGAAGGTGCCCGGACGCTATATGGATATCACAGGTAACAAGGCGACGGCCTACGGTTTCATCGCTGCTGCAGAGAAGGCAGGACTGAAGCTCTACCTGGGCTCTTATCCTATCACCCCTGCTACTGACGTACTTCATGAGCTCTCCAAGCATAAGTCATGCGGTGTTATTACCGTTCAGTGCGAGGATGAGATTGCTGGCTGTTCATCAGCCCTTGGTGCTTCGTTTGCTGGTGCTTTGGGCGTCACCTCTACCTCTGGTCCTGGTATCTGTCTGAAGTCTGAGGCCATGAACCTCGCTGTGATTATGGAGTTGCCCCTCGTGGTACTCGACGTACAGCGTGGTGGTCCTGCTACAGGTCTTCCCACAAAGTCTGAGCAGACCGATCTCTTGCAGGCACTCTTTGGCCGTAACGGTGAGAGTCCCATGCCAGTGATGGCAGCTACCAGTCCCACCGACTGCTTCGATGCCGCTTACCAGGCTTGTAAGATAGCCCTTGAGCACATGACGCCTGTTGTACTGCTTACCGATGCTTTCGTAGCTAACGGTTCTGGTGCCTTCAAGCTGCCTGAGATGGCAAAGCTTGATCCCATCAACCCACCATACGTTCCTGAAGAGTTGAAGGGTAAGTGGACACCCTATATGCGTGCAGAGAACGGCACCCGCTACTGGGCTGTACCAGGTCGTGAGGGTTTTGCTCATATCCTCGGTGGCCTGGAGAAGGACTCTAACACAGGAGCCATCTCAACGAATCCTGAGAACCACGACCTGATGACGCGTCTGCGCCAGCAGAAGATTGCCAACATCCAGGTGCCTGACCTTGAGGTGGATGGCGATGTGAACGATGCCGATCTGCTGATTGTAGGCTTCGGCTCTACCTATGGACATCTGCGTTCTGCGATGGACGAGTTGCGTGGAAAGGGTTATAAAGTTGCCCAGACCCACTTCAAGTATCTGAACCCGCTGCCAAAGAACACTGCTGCCGTTCTTTCTAAATATAAGAAGGTGGTAGTAGCTGAGCAGAATATGGGTCAGCTCGCTGGTTATCTGCGCATGAAGGTCGATAACTTCGTACCCTTCCAGTTCAATCAGGTGAAAGGACAACCCTTCGTCGTAGAGGAACTCGTCAACGCATTCGAAGAAATCATTAAAAAGTAATTAGCTGCAAAAAAATAAGAATTATGGAATATACAGCACAAGATTTTAAGAAAGGCCAGCCCCGTTGGTGCCCTGGTTGCGGCGACCACTTCTTCCTGGCTTCACTCCATAAGGCTATGGCCGAAATCGGCGTAGCACCCGAGAACGTCGCAGTCATCTCTGGTATCGGCTGTTCTAGCCGACTGCCCCACTATATGGCAACCTACGGCATGAACACCATTCATGGACGTGCCGCAGCCATCGCTACAGGAGCAAAGGTGGCTAATCCCAACCTCACCGTTTGGCAGGTATCTGGCGATGGTGACGGACTGGCTATCGGTGGTAACCACTTCATCCATGCCAACCGTCGTAACATCGACCTCAATATGATCTTGCTCAACAACCGTATTTACGGTCTGACAAAGGGTCAGTACTCGCCCACCTCTCCCCGTGGCTTCGTTTCTAAGTCAAGCCCTTACGGCACGGTTGAGGATCCATTCCGCCCAGCAGAGCTCTGCTTCGGTGCCCGCGGACACTTCTTCGCCCGTTGTGTGGCTACTGATGCCAAAGGAACCGTTGAGGTGCTGAAGGCTGCTTATGAGCACAAGGGGGCCAGTGTCACTGAAGTTCTGCAGAACTGTGTCATCTTCAACGATCACTGTCACGATGTGGTTTATAATAACGAAGGTCGTAAGAAGAACGCCATCTACGTGAAGCATGGCGAGAAACTCGTGTTCGGCGAGAACAATGAGTTCGGACTCGTACAGCAAGGCTTCGGTTTGAAGGTGGTAGAGATCGGCAAGGATGGCTATACACTCGATGACGTACTGGTACACGATGCTCACTGCGAAGACAACACCCTGCAGCTAAAACTCGCCCTGATGGGTAACAACGATGGATTCCCCATCGCCCTCGGTGTGATCCGCGACGTGGATGCTCCTACTTACAACGATGCTGTTTATGCTCAGGTAGAAGAGGTCTCAGCCCAGAAGAAGTATCACAACTTCACTGAGCTGCTCGAGACCAACGACATCTGGGAAGTAAAGTAATCACATAAATCATAAAGTTATGGCAATAATTATTCTCATCGTTGTTATAGTCCTTGCACTTCTTGTAGTAGGCTATATTATCTCTACTCAGCGTGAACTCGTTCATCTGGATGAGCTCTGCAAGAATGCCACAAGTCAGATTGCTGTACAGCTGAATTCCCGTTGGGATGCCATTACTGCTCTTGCCAAGTCAGCTGCCCAGTACGCCAGTCACGAGTCAGAGACACTGATCAACACCATCCGTGAGCGCCGTCAAGGCAACATCACCACTGCTGATCAGATCAACGAGCAGCAAGGAGCCATCTCACAGCTGCTGGGCAGACTGATCGCCATCGGCGAAGCCTACCCCAACCTGAAAGCCGATGCGCTTTATAAGGAGGCGATGGATGGTATGCGTGACTATGAAGAAAAGGTACGCGTGAGTCGTATGGTATATAACGATACCGCCACGAAGATGAACCGTATGGTTCGCCAATGGCCCTCTTCGTTTGTGGCAGGTTTACTGCACTTCACCGAACGTGCTTACCTGGAACTTGACGACGCAAAGAAAGCCTCATATCCCGATCTCGACGAGGCATTCAAGAAATAACAAACTTTATAGGACTCATTAGATTATGTTTCATATTTACGAAGGATTCCATCTCGTTGATGCATACCACAAAATGCGCCATCAACGGAAGTACAATCCTGACACCAAACGTGCCATTAAAATCGCCCTTGTGGCTGTCGTCACTCTCCTGCTCTGGAATATGCCCGCAGAGTGGTATGGCATCCAGAACCTGACGGTTATCCAGCAGCGTATCATCGCCATCTTCGCATTCGCTACGCTGATGTGGATTCTCGAGATTGTTTCCTCCTGGGCTACATCTGTGGCCATCATTGTATTGATGCTTCTATTCTGTACAGACAGTGGCATCCTACCGATGGTGAACGAGGAGGAAGTTGGCAAGTTGCTCTCCTATAAAGGGGTGATGGCAACATTCGCCGATCCCGTGATCATGCTGTTTATCGGTGGTTTCGTATTGGCTATTGCCGCCACAAAGACAGGTCTTGACGCCCAACTGGCAAAGGTTTTGCTGAGACCCTTCGGCACACGCAGCGAAATGGTGCTGCTGGGTTTCCTGCTCATCACAGGTCTGTTCTCGATGTTTGTATCCAACACGGCTACTGCCGCTATGATGCTCACGTTCCTCACACCTGTGTTCCACCAGCTGCCTCCCGAGGGTAAGGGTCGTATCTCGTTGGCTATGTCCATCCCTGTCGCAGCAAACCTCGGTGGTATGGGTACACCTATCGGTACACCTCCAAACACCATCGCCCTGAAGTATCTGAACGATCCCGAAGGCCTGAACCTCGGTTTGGGTTTCGGTCAGTGGATGATGTTCATGTTCCCGCTTGTGATTATCCTGCTGTTCATCAGCTGGCGTATTCTCCTGAAGACATTCCCCTTCACTCAGAAACGTATCGAACTGAAAATTGACGGAGGCATGCAAAAAGGTTTCCACTCATGGGTGGTCATCGTCACCTTCTTTGTTACAGTAGCCCTTTGGTTGCTCGATCGCGTCACAGGCATCAACTCTTACACAGTGGCAATGATTCCATTCATGGTATTCGCCCTGACAGGTGTTATCAACAAACGCGACCTGGAGCAGATCAACTGGAGTGTCATCTGGATGGTGGCTGGCGGATTTGCCCTCGGCTACGGTCTGAACGCCTCAGGCTTGGCAGCCAATGCCGTAGAGAGCATTCCCTTCGGCAATTTCTCCCCATTGCTCATTCTGCTGATGGGCGGTGCTATCTGCTATCTGCTGTCTAACTTCATTTCCAACTCTGCTACAGCAGCCCTGCTGATGCCGATCCTGGCAATCGTCTGCGGCGCCATGGGTGACAAACTCGACCCGATTGGCGGCACACCAACTGTTCTTATCGGTGTGGCCATTGCAGCCTCATCAGCCATGATTCTGCCCATCTCTACCCCACCAAATGCTCTGGCCTTTGCTACAGGTTATGTACAACAGAAGGATATGGCTAAGATGGGTATCCTTATGGGAGTCATCTCGATGATACTTGGTTTCGGCCTCGTCTATCTGATGGGAACGCTGAAACTGATTTAAAGATTTAGTACTTGAAGCTACTGCCGCCTACGAACTCACGCATGATGCTCGTAGGCGGTATATCTTTGTCGCTGATGGGGATGAAGTAGTGGATAAACTTCAACAGGCGATGGGCCTCGGCATACTCCGCACAGTTCTTCGGCACGGAGGAGAGTATCACCTCGGCATGGGTGCGCAGTACGGCAAATTCGATGTTGAGTGCTGAATTGAACATCACATCAGCCGTTTCCTGATATGGGAAAATCCACTGCTCTTCGGCTTCACACACGTTTTTCCACTGACTGATGGTCTCACGGGCTGTATAAGCGCCCTTGTTGTAATCGCGGATGATACGGCGCAACAGACGGTTATCCTGGGTGGGGATCCAGTTATGATCGTCGAGCGAGATGCTGGTAAGTGCAGAGATATAGATCTTGTATTTCAGCGTATCGTCGATACCTGCTGTCAACAAAGGATTCAGGGCGTGGATACCCTCAATAATCAGCACACTATCGTTTTTAAGCTGGAGCCGTTTGCCGTTATATTCGCGTTTGCCTGTCACGAAGTTGTATTCTGGCACCTCTACCGTCTCACCTTTCATCAGGCGTGACAGATGGTCGCCCAGAAGTTTGTAATCGACAGTCTCGATGTTATCGAAATCGTACTGTCCGTTAGGCAACTTTGGCGTGTCCAAACGGTTCACGAAGTAATCGTCGGTAGAGAATGAGAGGGGACGGAGGCCACAAGCGAGAAGCTGTACTGACAGGCGTTTGCAGAAAGTGGATTTACCAGAACTGGAGGGGCCGGTGATCAACACGAGCTTGATGGGATTCGTCTCACGATGGAAGCGGGCATCAATCTCCTCGGCAATCTTTACGATCTTCTTCTCCTGCAGGGCCTCGCTCACCTGAATCAGTTCTGAGGCATAGCCGCGCAGAATGGCCTTGTTCACATCGCCGGCATTCGAGAGTCGCATGATGATGTCCCAGCGCACCTTCTCAGCAAACACCTCAAACGTACGGGGCTGATCCACCCTTTCTGCCAGCACAAGGGGATTACGTCTATCGGGCACTCTTAACAGAAGTCCGTCCTGATAGCGCTCTAGCCCCCATACCTTCAGATAGCCTGCAGAGGGCACGAGCGGGCCATAGTAGTAATCCACGGTGTCGCCTAAAGTATAATAGTCGGTATAGACCTGTCCGCTGGTTTCCAACAACTTTACCTTGTCGGTAAAACCTCGCTCACGGAACACACGGATGGCCTCCTCCATGGTAGATTCCGTGCGACGGAAAGGCATATCGGCATCGATAATCTCCTGCATGCGGGTGCAGATACGCTTGACATCGGCATCAGTGAGGGTTTCACCTGTACGTTTCTTAAAATTACAATAGTACCCGCGCGCGAGAGGGTGCTCGATGAAAAGCTTACTGCTAGGGAACGTATCGCTCACCGCTTTATAGAGCACAAAGCAAAGTGAACGCACATAAACTCGACGCCCAGAGCCGTCGCTGGCATCGAGAAACTCCACATCACGGTTATTGAAAAGACGGTACTTCAGACCCTGCGAGGCATTGTTTACCTTCGCCGATACAACAGGATAAGCCATGTTCAGCTCGTCGGCATAAGCCTGATAGACCTCTGCCAGCGAGGTTCCCTCAGGAAAGCTTTTGGTAATGCCGTTGTTCTTGCAGCGTATCTGGAGCATAGACTTTTATAATTTGTCGGCAATCTTACGAAAACTCTGAAGTTTCTCACCGAAGCAGAGATCACCACAGTCGCCAAATCCAGGTACGATATACTTTTGTGCGTTCATGCCCTCATCGATGGAGGCACACCAGATTGAGGCATTGTCGGGAAGTGCTTCCTTCACCACCTCTATGCCCTCAGGAGCGGCGATGATACAACACACATGAATCTTCTTCGGTTTGCCAGACATGAGCAAGGCCTCAATGGCAGCTGCCATTGAGCCACCCGTAGCCAACATTGGATCAGCGATGATGAGGGTCTTACCCTTCACGCTGGGAGCAGCGATGTAGTCGGCATGGATGCCCACCTCGGTATGCTCGCGGTTGATATACATACGGAAGGCCGACACATAAGCATTGTCTGCACGATCGAAGATGTTAAGGAATCCCTGGTGGAATGGCAGTCCGGCACGAAGCACGGTACCCAGAACGATATCGTCTTTCGGAAGAGGGATATCCAACGTGCCAAGGGGTGTTGTCACTGTCTTGGGCTTATATTCAAGCTTCTTGGAAACCTCATAAGCCATCAGCTCACCTATGCGTTCCACATTATGACGGAACGTAAGACGGTTTTTCTGGTAACTCTTATCACGGAGTTCTGACATGTACTGGTTGATGATACTGTTCTGTTCTGAGAAATTAAAAACTTCCATTTTTATATCGTTTTAAGTTTGTTTGGGTGCAAAAATAAGAAAAAAAAGGGAAAAAGCCAGCAAATATAGAAAAAAAACACTATCTTTGCACCATAAAACCAAAAACCGATGAAAAGGTCACTGCTTTACCTAACCATCATCACAGCCCTCATCTGTAGTGCATGCACCAGTCACAAACCGAAATACGTGATTGGCGTCTCCCAGTGTTCTGAGGACATCTGGCGCGACTGGCAAAACTCTGAGATGATGCTTGAGAGCACGCTTCACGACGGGGTGGAACTGCGTTTCACAACAGCGCGTGACAACTCTAAGAGACAGATTCTGCAGATTGACAGTCTGGTGGAAAGTGGCATCCAGCTGCTTATCGTAGCACCTAATCAGCTGGCATCTGTGACACCTGCCATCAACCGTGCCTTCGACAAAGGTATCCCTGTGATTGTGTTTGAGCGCAAGACCGACTCTCCCAAATATACAGCTTTCGTCAGTGCAGACAACTACGAGATTGGCCATATCATGGGTAACTACGTAGCCATGCGTCTTCAAGGCAAAGGTCGCGTGATGGAGATTCTCGGACTGAAAGGATCCTCCCCCTCAGAGGAGCGGCATAAAGGCTTTACTGATGCTTTGAAGAATTCTGGTATCGAGATAGTAGCGACCCTGCAAAGCGACTGGACTGAGGAGAAGGGGTATGAAGCCGTGAAGAACTATACGGGTAACCTCGAAGAGATTGACCTAGTATTTGCCCATAACGATCGCTCGGCCCTCGGTGCACGAAGAGCTTTTATTGCAGCACATGTGGAGAAGCTCCCACTCTTCTGCGGTATCGACGGTCTGCCAGGCAAAGACGGTGGTATCCAGATGGTGCGGAACAGGGTACTTGATGCCTCATACATCTATCCTACCCGTGGTGACCAACTTTTGCAACTGGCCCTTGACATCCTTGACGGCAAGCCCTTCCAGAAGGAAACCATGCTTACCTCAGCTATTGTGACTAGCGAGAACGCTGATGTGCTGATGCTTGAGAGCGACGAGGTGATGCGCCAGTCACAGCGTATGACGCGCCTGAAAAATAAGGCCGATGAGTATATCCAACAACTCGGCACGCAGAAAACCATCTCTATTATGGCTGTCATCCTTATCTTCCTGCTGCTGACTATGATTGTAGGTATCTATTACTACTTCCTGCAACATGCCCGCATCAGCGATGAACGTAATAAGATGGAGCGAGAGAAACTCGATTTCTACACCCAGGTGAGTCACGAACTGCGTACCCCACTGACCCTGATTCAGGGACCGCTCGAAGAACTGACGGAGACAAAGGAAGCCAAGAATGCCAGTTCTGAAACCAAAGCACTCTACCTCATTCTGCGTCGTAACACCAATCTGCTGATAAATCTTATCAACAAGATGCTCGACGTGCAGGCCACAGGCAGTCTGGACGTTCTAACTACAGGAAACCAGGAGACAGTAATGGCACCTACTACAACAAATCTGCCAACAGCCTCACCGAAAGACGATGGTCAATCGAATACCATCCTTATTGTAGATGATAATGCTGATATCCGCACTCTGTTGCGTCACATCTTGCAAGACCGCTATCAGGTGAACGAGGCGGACGATGGTCAGCAGGGACTCCATTTAGCCAATGAGATTGTACCCGACCTGATTGTCAGCGACGTGATGATGCCAGTGATGAACGGTTTAGAGTTCTGTCAACGTGTAAAGGACAACTTTGTCACCTCGCATATTCCCGTCATCCTGCTTACGGCCCGTGCCTTAAGCAAACATCAGGTGGAAGGCTATGAGAGCGGTGCTGATGCCTATATCACGAAACCTTTCTCTTCCGACGTGCTTCTGGCTTGTATCGACAACCTGCTGAAGAATCGTATGCGCCTGAAAGATCTCTTCAGTAGTGATGAAGAGAAAGAGGTTAAGGAGATCCCCCAGCCGGAAGAGCCTATTGTAGAACAGCAGAAGAAGGAAGACAAGTTTATGATTAAGTTCCGCGAATTCATCGAACGGAATATGTCAGACAGCGACTTAGGTGTAGAAAGCATCGGTGCCGAACTTGGTCTCTCACGCGTACAACTTTATAGAAAAGTGAAGGCCCTTACTGGTCAGTCACCGGTAGAGCTGCTACGCACGGCACGTCTTCACAAGGCACGTCGCCTACTTCAAGAGTCAGGCAAGAGCATCTCAGAAGTAGCCTATGAGGTAGGATTTACTGCCCCCAGCTACTTTACGAAATGTTTCAAGGATGAATTTGGCATTAGTCCCTCCGATCTCAATTCTCAAAATCGGGGCGGCACTGCCTGATCACAATGGGAATCTCCTCTGCAGTAGCGCCTTGTTCGGTAATGGTTAGTCTCACCATCGCCCCGTGACTGTTGAGATCACGTCTCGGATCGAAGATGAAATTACCCAGACCATAGAAGATGGGCTTCCCCTGATAGGTTTCCATCGGCTGTCTGGTGTGCGTATGATGGCACACCAGACAGTCGGCTCCGGCATCAATTAGCTGACGAGCCTCATAACGTTGACGGGGCACTACCTCCACATGGTTCTCCCATCCCCAATGCAGACTCACGATGATAAAACACTTGGGATCGGCCTGCCTTAACTGGGCAATACGCTGGCTGAGCGCCTCTATCGTCTGTTGACTCACACAGGGTTGGTCTGGCAGACGGGAAAAGTTCTCCAGAGCCAACTGCAACGAGGCGATTAACCACACCCTGCGCGGACTATCAGTTAACAACACTGGCTCATCAGCCTCCTCCTGGTTTTGCCCAGCCCCGACGGGTGTCATACCTGCCTTGATGATGTTCTCCCTAGTGTCCATCAGTCCGATGCGCCCTTGGTCAATACTGTGGTTATTCGCCAGATTCAGGTGAGTCACTCCATGCCTGTTCAAGCTACTCAGCCATTCTGGTTCTGCCCGAAAAACATACTGCTTGAATACAGGGGCATGAATTTTCGTGGCGGGGCACTCCAAATTACCCACCACAGCATCCGAGGTTTGGAATACGGAATCGATACCTGCCGAGAACAACTGGTCTATACCCTTTTGCTCCACCACCTGACGCACCCCGCGATCGAGCAGGATGTCGCCAGTCAGTGTAATGACAAACGAGCTAACAGCCAGTACTATAGAAGAAACGTTCATTCGTATGGGGCACTTCCTTCAGCGGCACGATAACATCCTTCATCCAGACAGGGCGTCCCTCATCGGGATCGGTCTCCATCTGCTTCTGCCACTCCTCGTCTGTCAATCTCTGCATATTCACCGGACGTTTGGTCTCACGGTATGAGAGCACGGCACCACGCATGAGCCAGAGGTAGCCATCGACCTCTACGATACAATAAATCTCATCAGCCAATCCCACGCCAACATACATCACACTCTTCGCTGGGTTGTTGTCGGCATTGGCAGTATAGACATCGGCAATCAGCGCCACCTTACGATCGGTACCTTCCACATCATCCCAGCCCATCAGATACATATCCTTGTCACGTACCAGGTCGAGTGAGATGTTCTCAAACGTCGCACCGATATGTTTCAGTTCATCGTAGTCGGCCTCGTCCAATTTCCTGCCTGTCAGCTCACGCTCACTCACACGCAACAGGAATTCTGCCTCTTCTTTGAGACGAGTGGTGGCATTCTCCGCTTTCTCGGTAGTCAAATGATAGCGCTCCAGCACATCGGCTGTCGCTTTCAGCAGGCTAATGGCCTTACGCCAGAACTTCACATTGGGTTCCACATAACCTGTCACTACAGGCTCTGGGGGACCACCTCCGCCACACTCAGCGCCAAAGGGCTGCTTGGCATAGAGGATAGCATCGTGTTTCAGCTCTGCCCATGAAGCCAGTGCCGCATTCAGGTCTTTTTTCTGCCATTCAGTAGTGAGCATAAAGTAAGGATAGCCTTTGCAGGTGTCGTTCACCGTCTTCAAAGCATCCATCCAGCGGGTACTGACGGTCTGTTGCCAGTCGATCTCCTTCATGCGTTCCTTCATCTTACTTAGAGCCGCTACGAAGCCATCCCACTTCTGCGCCTCCTTCAACTCATCAATCAGGATTCGTTCTGCCGACTTCACACCCATTGAAGCCATCACATCGAGGCCCTTGGGCAGGTCACGCTGGGTGGGAGTATTGTCATAATCCACCATCTCAAGCAGCACCTCGCTGTCAGGCATATAACGCTGCGGCAGAAGATTGATCTTATAGGGACTGCTGTATTCGTATTTTGGACGGATGCGCGTCTGCCGTTGTGCCAACGACTCGATCTCCCCACGCAACTGAGCCATTGCCTTCTTGTTCTTCAACAGCTCACTGGCCTTGCGTCCCTTCATCAACTCATACACCTGCATGATGGTGATATTGTCGGGTGCTCCGAAAAGCCATGTCATAGGCTCATACAGCTGTTGGTACAGGTCACGCATCTTTGCGTCTTCAGCCGTCAACTCAGCCAGCACGAGAGCCGTCTGTAACTGCGAAGGGTTATCTGTACCAAAGGGTACTGTCTGCAGCCACATCATCGCCTTGAAGTAGGTCTTCAGTGTATCGTTGCGAGTATAATGTCCACGCGGACGGAACAGCGGATAAGTGAAAGGAATATCGATATATCCGAGGTATTCAGAGTTTGCGAGCATAGACGCATTGACCTTCTCGACTTCGTCGGCAACAGTACCCGCAGCCCCCTTTTCTCCTTTGATCAGGGCACACCCCACATCGAAATAGGTCTTCAACCACAGCTGTTCCGGTGTCGTGCCATTAGTCAACTGCCGTCCCCGTTCACACAACTGCAGCACTACATCGTGCAGTTTTTCCTGCTCAATCTCACGTAACAGACAGTCGAAGTAGAGATGATATAGTTGCAGATAGAGATCGGTGGTCACAAAGTTTGGAAAATTGGAATAGTCGTTGCTCTCATATACCTGGAACAGCTGGTTGTGCTGGGCAGGCACGATAGCGAATCCGTTACGTCCCAGCTTATCTTTCAGGCGGGCATCGAACGTTTCCATCTGCATAGCGTTCACCACATTATCCATGTTAACACGGTGACCGTTGACACGCGACTTGAAGTTCTGCTGCTTCAATTCCTTCTCACGCGCCTGCAACTTGTTGATAAACGCATATTCCGGCTTACTGATCTTGAAGGGCATCTTAGCATCGGCCTTATAGTAGTCATCACGCTCATAGCCCGTCATCAGATCCTCCACCTTGCCCCAGCGTGCCCACATCAGTGAGTCATACCATGAGGTACACTGGAACACGCCACGTAGGAAAGCATCGCGGAAAGGGAAGCCCTCTCGGGCATAGAAACTGTTACGAAGCACGCGCAGCTCCGTCAGACTCAGCTGCGAGATGTCTTGATCCAGGTTCACACGTTTGTTCAACTGCTCCACGTCGATACCGCCCTTGCCGGGCACTATCGCACGTTTCACCTTCTGTGCCATAGCCGTCATGGCCATCAGGCACAACATGACTACAAAAAACTTCTTCATTTTCATCTCTCTTATAGTTTGCGATTCTTTCTATTTATTTTCAAACACCCCCATTGCTTCTAGTTTACTCACGTTTCTCACCAGATAGCGTTCGAATGCCATACCGAAGTCGTCCCAGCGGTATTCCGCCACTGTGTATTGCCCCTTGGCATTGGTCTCCAAACTGCGAACACAACCATCACGATAGTGAAAGTCTTGCAAAATGCCACCTAACTTCGATCCCATCCACATCGGCCTCACCAGTCCCTGGTAGTTCTTAAAGATAAACAGGCGCCTGCCCTTCTCCGGGTAAAAGCGTGTGGCTTTAACCACACCCACCAGAGCCTCTATGGTACCATTGCCATCCACGTCGCCCTCCTCCATCCGATACACTGGGTAGGGCAGTGTCCACTGATGGCTCGTCGAGTCGGTAGTTAGTGTCAACAGGTACAGGCTGTCGGTCTTCTGCACCAATGAGAAGGTCTGCGCCTGACACACCGCGGTCAGCCATCCCCACACGACAAGTACCCCTAATCGCTGCCACCATTGTTTCATCATAGTGCAAAGATACGTAAAAATCTGATGCACTCCAAACAATTTCTCATTTTTCGTTGAATAAAAAAAAGGGTTCGCTGAATAAAATTGGTTCACGAGCCGTTTTGCCTTACCTTTGCACCATCAAATTATCATTAAATAAGCTAAAGCAATATGAAAACAAAAAAACTCCTGATGCTCTTTGCATCTGTAGCTGTCCTGACAGCCTGTTCCTCGGACGATCCGTTCGACAGTGTAAACAATATGGTTCCACCAGCTGTCAATGGTGGTGGCGGAGGTATGGTGAATGGCGGTGGCGGCACTTCCGGCAGTACGGCTGCTACGGGTGAGCTGCTGACTTTTGAGGTGGCTATCGACAAAACCAGTGCCGAACCCACCAGCACAGTATCTGCCTACTATCCTGAGACTACCGATGATATCAGCACTCAGGCTTTTACCACAAAGGTCACCATCGACATGGCTAATCCCGTAGCAAAGACAGAGAACGGTGTGGAGATTACCGTTAGCGAAGGTCATGTCACTGCTAATCATGGTTCCACAGAGGGTGTGTGCTACGTAGTAAGCGGTACTACCACCAACGGATCCCTGACTATCGAAGGCAGCACTGACTTCGAGGTGAACCTGAGCGATGCCAACATCAATAACCCTGCCTCTACCGCCCTCGATCTGGAGAGCAAGATGGCAGCCTATCTCGTTCTGTCAGGTACCAACAAACTGACCGACGGCACCACCGAGGATCATAAGGGAGCACTTTATAGCAAGGGTAAGCTACTCATTAGTGGTGATGGTGCACTCGAGGTATATGGTACCTATAACAACGGCATCCACAGCAAGAGCTATGTGGTCATCGACAAGGGCGTGAACCTCTATGTCAACACCACAGTCAACCACGGCATCAAGGCCAGCGACTATGTGGTTATCAATGGTGGCATCATCAATGTGGAGACAGAGGGTGAAGGTGCGAAAGGCATCAACTGCGAGAAGGATATCATCATCAACGGTGGACGCACCAATGTGGTCTGCACTGGTGATGGTGAGTGGGACACGGAAGATCTGGAGACCAAGGCAGCCACTTGTATCAAGTGTGACTCCATCCTCACCATCAAGGGCGGTGAGATCAATGTCAAGGCTACCGGTAGTGGTGGCAAGGGTCTGAAGGCCGACTGGGAGGCATATATCAGCGGTGGTAAGATCCGCGTAATCACGACTGGCGGACTCTACTTTAGCGACGGTACAACCGAGAGCCATAACTATACTGGGAACACCGACAACCTCGATGATGCCTACACCTCTTCACCTAAGGGTATCAAGATCGGTACGAAGAATGAGCATGGCGTGCTCACCATCACGGGAGGCGACATCATGGTTCGAACCTCAGGTAACAACGGTGAGGGTATTGAGAGCAAGGGCACCCTTGATGTCACAGACGGTACGGTGTTAGTATCTGCCCACGATGATGCCATTAACTCCTCCGGCGACCTCACTATCAGTGGTGGAACAGTGGTGGCAGTTGGCACCAACAATGATGGGATCGACGCTAACGGCGATATGTATCTGACGGGTGGCACACTTATCGCTATGGGTGCAGGCGGTGCAGAGGCAGGCATCGATATCAGCGAGCAGAAGAAACTCTATATCTCAGGCACGAAGATCTTCGGCATCGGCGGACGTTTTGACGGCTCCTTGGGTTCTACCACACAGGGCATCGCCACCACCACAGGTTCAATCAGCGCCAACGCTACTGTAACCATCTCAAATGGATCCACCACACTGGCCACATTTACCATGCCTCCCTATTCTTACAACAATGGCACCATCTTCATCAGTGCCCCTGGCATGGAAAACGGCTCCAGTTATACCCTCGCTTTGGGCAATTCATCCCAAACCGTCACAGCATCAAACACAATAAATAACAGATTATTCCGTTAATAATGTGGATGCATAAACAGTCGAAATACGAGAATATGGCCTACTTGGTGCTGTGGAGCTTGCTCTTCGCAGCACCACTGCTGAGCCTGTTTGTGCGGATGGCTGGCGACAGCGATCTGCCATTCAACTGGCAGGAGATTTTCATGGTATGGGGCTATCTGGGCATCTTCCTGGTACTCTTCCTGATCCATAACTTCATCCTGGCTCCCTTGCTCATCTATCGCAATAAGCGCTGGCTCTATGCTGTGCTCACGGTCTGCATGATCGGGATATTCGCTTTCTATCAGTGCAGCCATCGTCCACCCATGAAAAGAGACTTCAATCATGAGCCTCCGCCATTCGAGCACCATGAACAGGGGTTCAAGAAGCATCATCATGACGAACACCGTCATCATCGCAGAAGGCCACCTGTCTTCATAGGCGAACGCGACATCATCCATATCGTCATCCTGGTCTTAATATGCGGCATGAACCTAGGCGTGAAATACTATTTCAAGTCACGCGACGACCAAAAGAAACTGCTCAGGTTAGAGAAGGAGAATCTGGAACAGCAGTTGGAGTATCTGAAATACCAGATCAACCCCCATTTCTTCATGAACACACTCAACAATATCCATGCACTAGTTGACATTGATGCCGAGAGAGCGAAATCTACCATCCTGGAGTTGTCAAAGATGATGCGCTACGTGCTCTATGAGGGCGATAAGAAAGGAGTGCCCCTCACCCGGGAGTTCGACTTTATTCGCAACTATATCACACTCATGCGCCTGCGCTATACAGATAAGGTGCAGATCCGAATCGACCTGCCCTCACAGGCTCCCGACCGGCTGATACCACCCCTCATGCTCATCACCTTCATCGAGAATGCCTTTAAGCATGGCATCAGCTATCAGCACGATTCGTTTATCGAGGTGAAGGCAGAGGTGCGGGGCGACGAGCTCCACTTCGTCTGTCGCAACTCCAAGGCTGAGAAATCCAATGAGGAAAAGGGGGGCGTTGGACTGGCGAACGTGACTAAACGCCTGAAACTCCTCTATGACAACGACTATACGCTTAAGATACAAGACGAGACCGACGTCTATAATGTTCAACTAATCATTCCGCTCTCATGATCAGATGCATGGCCATTGACGACGAGCCCCTGGCGCTCCAACAGATAACAGCCTACATAGGCAAGGTACCATTCCTCGAACTGGCGTCTCAGTGCCAGAGTGCTTTGGAGGCACACCGGTTCCTGCAGAACGACACGGTGGATGTCATTTTCTGCGACATCAACATGCCCGACCTCAATGGCATGGACTTCATCAAGACCCTTACGGCCCCCCCATTGGTGGTCTTCACTACTGCCTATGCCGAATATGCCGTCGAGGGGTTCAAGGTCAATGCTGTCGATTATCTGTTGAAGCCCTTCGGCCTGCAGGACTTCATGCGGGCTGCCAACCGCATCCAGGAACGACTGGCGCCTAATGCACCTCCCGCCTCCCAATCCACGAACGCAGGGAGCGCAGAGGATGACACTATCTTCCTGAAGACAGACTATCGCATCGTGAAAGTCAGTATCAGCAACATCCGTTATATCGAGGCTATGAGTGAATACCTGAAGGTATGGCTCGAAGGCGAGCCTAAACCCATCATCACCCTCCTCTCCATGAAGAAGATGGAGGAGCGCCTGCCCGACACTTTCATGCGCATCCATCGCTCCTACATCATCAACCTTACAAAAATTCAGGAGGTCAATAAGAACCGTGTCATCATGGATACTGACACCTACCTCCCTATCGGGGAAATGTATAAAGACACCTTTCTAAGCTATCTTAACACTAAATTCCTCGGCAAATAGTATTTCTAAAAAAACGTTAAAAAACTCAGGACGTCATCACAAGGTTCTGAGTTTTTATGTATATTTGCATTTAATAAACCTAAAACAAAACTATTCTGATATGAATAAACAATTATTGATGATGGCAATGGGGCTTATGATAGCAACAACCGTCAATGCACAGGAAGAGCCGAAGGTCTCGATCAAGCCTACGGGGCGTATCCTTCTCGATGCAGCCTACGTCAAGCCCCAGGAAGAGGAAGACAAATTGAAAAGCGGTGCCGCTATCCCTGACTTCCGCGTCGGCGTCAGTTTTAGCTACGACAAGTGGAAGGCCAAGATAGATGTAGGCTATGCCTATGGCAAGATAGGCATGAAGGACGTGATTGTGGAGTACGGCTTCAATAAGAAGAACTTCCTCCGTGGTGGTTATTTTATCCATCAGTACGGTTTCCAGAGCAGCACCAGCTCCTCGTTCAAGGAGACGATGGAGGAGCCTCAGAGCAATGCCGCATTCAACAACGACCGTACCCTCGGTCTGATGTATGAGCATAACGGTGATAAGTTCCTCGGCACTTTCAGCTTCATCGTAGAGACCGATGCCATGAAGCAGACCACGGATGTGATCGGCAATGAGGCCGTTGGTGCCCAGACACGCCTGCTCTATCGTCCTTATACCGAACGTGGCAAGATGTTTCAGGTCGGTATCAGTGGCGGCATCGAAGGAGCCCGTTACAGCAGTGAGGAAGAAAAACGGCACAAGCAGTTCACCCTGAGTACCCGATGGCCGACACGCGTAGCAAAGGTCACCTCACAGGTAGCCGAAGTGACTGATGCGAAAACCATGTATAAGTTCTCCCCCGAGGTGATGTACTCCTATGGACGCTTCGCTGTGATCGGCCAGTACTTCCTGAACTCCATCACCCGCGATAAAGGTCTGAGCACCTTCACTGGCAGTGGCACTTATGTCACTCTGCGCGGCCTCATCAAGGGGCGCAACTATGCGCCAAACATGGTTGACGGTGGTATTGCTACCCCCGATCCGGGCAACATGGAAATCTGTCTGCAATACAACTACACAGATCTCACAGATACCTCTGCCGGCATCTATGGCGGTTACCTGAACGACTGGGCGCTCTGCTACAACTATTACATCAACAAGTATATGATCTGGCGTGTGCGTGCCTCATGGACCAAGGTGACCAACCGCGCTGATATTGCCAACAATGAGTGTACCATCCTTGAAACACGTTTCCAGGTGAAGTTCTAAACAATAATAAAAGATAAACAAATTTTTAAGCGTATGAAAAAGATTATGATGATCACTGCCATGATGATAATGGCAGTATGTGCTTCAGCACAAAGTGACAAGTCGCCCGTTGACGCGTATTTCACCACCAGCGAGATGCCCGACATGCTGAAATGGTGTCCGGCTCCCCCCGACACCATCGGTCCGGCCTTCGCCTTCGATATCATGCAGTATATGTGGGGCAAACAGATGCGTAACTGTAAGGAGCGTGCTGACATTGCCATCCGCGATGCCGTCTATGGCCTCGACTGCATCATCCGTGAGTTCAGCGAACCGTTCGGTCTGCAAATCTCCAAGGAGGAGACACCTGAGATCTACAAGGTGCTGCGCGAGGGAACAGCTACTTGTGACAGTATCTGCACCATTCCCAAGAGGTACTATATGCGTAAGCGTCCGTTCATGCGCTTCAACGAACCGACTCTCTATCCTGAGGATGAGCCCGCCCTCCGCAAGAACGGTTCATATCCCTCTGGTCACACCCTTCTGGGCTGGAGCTCTGCTTTGTTGCTCTCAGAGATCAACCCCGATCGCGCTGATACGCTCCTGGCACGTGGTTACATGTATGGCGACAGCCGTCTGATTGTTGGTGCCCACTGGCAGAGTGATGTAAATGCAGCTCGCCTTGCAGCCTCAGCTGCCTATGCCCGTCTGCATACCAGTGAGCGTTTCCTCGAGCAGATGCGCCGCGCCCGTCAGGAGTTCCGCGTCAAGATGGGCCTTGCCACCATCGTAGAGATGAAGGCTTATCAGAAAGAGCAGAAGAAGCGCGCTAAAGCCAAATAATCGCGGTTCTATGGCATGAGCTACCAGACTAACAAAATTCGTTCATTTCTATCTTATTTGTTACATTGAACGATTTTTGTTAGTCTTTGAAACAATTTTTATCGATGCCCCTGAAAATAATCTCTATCTTTGCAGCAAAGATTTAAGTTCATGCATTAAGATTAATGGTTATTGTTATTTTTAATTAGTAATTTAGTTAGTAATAAGTATTAAGGTTAGTTAGGTAATGAGTGGAAACGGACGGCTCGGGAGAGTCGCCCGTTTCATTTTGTTGCGAGACAACTGAGAGATAAAAAGCAAAAAAAACATTAATGCTATCATATTTGTTGCAATGAACGATTTTTGTTAGTCTTTGAAACATTTTTTATAGACTATATACCGAGTTTGATATATATTTGCAGCAGTTTTTTTAACCCTCATGGATCAAAGCAATTAAAAATAGATAATATACAATTATGACTAAAACTAGAGAACTCACCCTCATCCCCGTAATGCTCTGCTTCTTTGCGATGGGCTTTGTGGATCTGGTAGGTATCGCTTCTAACTACGTAAAGGCAGACCTACATCTGACCGACTCGGTAGCCAACATCTTCCCTTCACTCGTTTTCTTTTGGTTCCTGATTTTTAGTGTGCCTACGGGAATGTTAATGAACAAGTTAGGACGGAAGAACACTGTGATGTTCTCACTGGTGGTAACCGTACTGTCATTGTTGCTTGCCTTCTATGGTAAAAACTTTGCGGTGATGCTGATTGCCTTCTCATTGCTCGGTATCGGTAACACCCTGATGCAGACCTCGTTAAACCCATTAGTAGCTACTATACTAGGTGGAGAAAACCTGGCATCGACACTGACCTTCGGACAGTTCATCAAGGCCATCGCCTCATTTCTCGCACCCTACCTAGCCATGTGGGGCGCCACCCAAGTGATACCAAGTTTCGGTTATGACTGGCGCGTGCTCTTTGCTATCTATTTCATAGTGGGTGTCCTGGCAACCTTGATGTTGGGCATCACCCCCATCACAGAGAACGTGAACCCTCTGATCGGACCACAGAAAACTGTTATAGAACAACTTACCGACTGTTTTAGGCTCTTGGGTAAACCGATTGTGCTGCTCTCGTTTTTCGGCATCATGTGTCATGTAGGTATCGACGTGGGTACGAACACCACAGCCCCGAAGATCCTGATGGAGCGCTTGGGACTAACACTGAATGATGCCGCCTTTGCAACCAGTCTTTATTTCATTTTCCGTACGATCGGTTGTCTGACGGGGTCATTCTTCCTGCGCATACTACCTAACCGCATCTTCTTCATTGCCAGCGTGTTAATGATGGGACTCTCAATGTGCGGTCTCTTCTTCGGCACAGAAGAATGGATACTCTACACAGCAATTGCGCTTGTAGGTTATGGTAACTCAAATATCTTCTCCATCTGCTTTGCCCAAGCACTCACATCGGTGCCAGAGAAACAAAATGAGGTCAGCGGATTGATGATTATGGGTCTTTTCGGCGGGACGATTTTCCCGTTGCTTATGGGATTCGCCAGCGATGCCATCGGACAGGCTGGTGCCGTGATTGTGATGGCGATTGGTGTGGTTTATCTCTTTACCTATATCAAGCAAGTGAATTGATATGTCGGAGTGGCAAAAGCGCCACTCCGGTACTTATTTTTATATACTTTAACGCAAAAAGAATCTACTTAGTGCAAAAAGTTCTTAACGCTGAGCGATTAACTCTTAACTTTTTTGTATCTTTGCAGCGGTTTTTCAAAAAACAACTGATAACGAGGATAATATTCACAACTTAAATAAATTAATTAGTAATATGGCAAAGTTAGATTTGACACAGTATGGCATCACCGGTTCAACCGTGATTGCTCACAATCCGTCGTATGAGTATCTCTTCGAAGAGGAGACAAAGGCAGGTCTCGAGGGTTTCGACAAGGGCGTAAACACCGAGCTCAATGCTGTTAACGTAATGACTGGTATCTACACTGGTCGTTCACCTAAGGACAAGTACATCGTGAAGGATGCACAGAGCCAGGATAAAGTTTGGTGGACAACTGAGGAGTACAAGAACGACAACCACCCCATGAGTGAGGAGGTTTGGGCAAAGGTTAAGGAGATTGCCATCAAGGAGCTCTGCAACAAGGAGCTGTATGTCGTTGACGCTTTCTGCGGTGCTAACGAGGCAACACGTCTGCGTGTTCGTTTCATCGTTGAGGTAGCTTGGCAGGCACACTTCGTCAAGAACATGTTCATCCAGCCTACCGCTGAGGAACTGGAGAGCTTCGAGCCTAACTTCGTGATCTACAATGCTTCTAAGGCAAAGGTTGAGAACTACAAGGAGCTGGGTCTGAACTCAGAGACTTGTGTAGCCTTCAACACCACAACCCGCGAGCAGTGCATCATCAACACCTGGTACGGTGGTGAGATGAAGAAGGGTATGTTCTCAATGATGAACTACTATCTGCCTCTGCAGGGTATCGCTTCTATGCACTGCTCTGCCAACACTGACATGGAGGGTAAGAACACCGCTATCTTCTTCGGCCTCTCTGGTACAGGTAAGACCACTCTTTCTACCGATCCTAAGCGTCTGCTGATTGGTGACGACGAGCACGGATGGGACGACGAGGGTGTATTCAATTTCGAGGGTGGTTGCTACGCTAAGGTTATCAACCTGTCTAAGGAGAACGAGCCTGATATCTACGGTGCTATCAAGCGCGACGCTCTGCTCGAGAACGTTACAGTTGACGCTGCTGGCAAGATCGACTTCGCCGACAAGAGCGTTACCGAGAACACTCGTGTATCATATCCAATCAACCACATTGAGAAGATTGCCCAGAAGGTTAATGGCAAGAGTGCAGGTCCAGAGGCTAAGAACGTTATCTTCCTCTCTGCTGACGCATTCGGCGTACTGCCCCCAGTATCTATCCTGACTCCTGAGCAGACGAAGTACTACTTCCTCTCTGGTTTCACAGCTAAACTGGCAGGTACAGAGCGTGGTATCACTGAGCCTACTCCTACTTTCTCTGCTTGCTTCGGCCAGGCATTCCTCGAGCTGCACCCCACAAAGTATGCTGAGGAGCTG
>ONAE01000036.1 GCA_900315695.1 uncultured Prevotella sp.
TCATTACGGATCGACAGCACATCATTCAGTATGCCCGAACGCAGAAGATCGATACAAGTGGTCACCTGCATCTGCAGATAATCCTCCAAGGTCGGATCTATATACATCTCTTTCATTTGGGCATACTCATAGGAGATGAGAGGATCACTATACTGCTCCTTCATCTGCTGTATCACGGGTTTGTAAAGTTCAAGGTGTTCAAATGTGTCTTTCACCTTATTAAAATTAACAGCCATTTCAGAAACAATAGCCTCGTATGCCTTGTAGATTTCAAGTGAAGAGCTGTACTCGAAGTCACGAGCCTTCAGATTCAGAGGAATATCCTGGTAGGCCATCATGTCGTACTTGATTCTGCCACTCAACCAATAATCCAGACTGGAAAACTTGATAAAATCCACATTCAGCACTTCTACTAATTTGCCTTTGTCGATCTTGTCCAGATAGTCAAGAAGCTGGGAGTTGATCAGGCAAGCCCACTTTACCATACTGCCCACAAACAGACATCTGGTAATAGGATCTTCAACTACAATCTTGTTGTAAGCTGTTATCGACTGATCCAACTCAACAATAATTTGTTTAAAACTACGGAAACCAGTACTGTCTGAAGCCTGCGTTTCCAACGGCCGGGCCAAACATGACCCATTTATTAAATTTTTAGTCATTACATTTAAGAGTTAAAGTTATAGATAATTTGAGCATGATGCTCTGGTTAGTTTTGGCAACAATCTGGGTACAAAGGTACTATTGTTCCCTCTGACTCCCAAATCATCGTATGTATAGTATCTTTAAGCGATATAACAATTAAATTCAACTTCCTATTCTTATATATCCCTTAGCACTGCCGAGCTCCGAGATTGGCGAATAGTCTATTCGGAATGCAAAGATACGACAAAGTGTGTAAACTACAAAATAAATCTCAATAAATCTTCATCCTTGTCATTTCTTCCCCCAAATATTATACACTCATTTCATATTTTGGCGAATCTCCATATTTGTTGGCATATGGCTCACTATCCATACAATAGAATACAAACAAGATTAACTTATAGATCAATATGAAGACCCATAATGCCAAGTACTTTAGTATAAATGCCCATATGACAGATTGTGCCTGACTGCTGGAGTCGTTAATGATAAGTATGATCAAATCGTATAAAAAGAACGCAACGACGATAGTTTGCAGAATGGCACATACCCCCCACCACCATCCACTCTTTCCTACGTCATGAAGACGACGAATCTTGAGAGGGATAGCAAGCAGGCTCAATATTGTGCCGATAAATGGCGTAAGAAATACATTAACCAGATAAACCACTCCCATAGTCCACCAAAATTCAGAACGGCGTGAACGTCCAGAAATCATAAATATATCGTTGGTAGCCTTGTTGAGCGCTTCTGAAAATGTAAGTGAAGGCTTTTCAATCATTTGTTCCATATTTATATGTCATGATTCATATTTAGGTGCAAAGATAGAAAAACAAATTCATTCCTCCAAACTTCTATCCTAAAAAAGCCCTAAAAATCTTTGGTCATTTCAGAAAAAACATATACCTTTGCAGTCGTTATCAATTAAGTCTAATATTAGGCAATACATATGACGCAACATATTGAAGAAACGGAATCTCTTGCTATGCGAGTAAAAAAACTCCTCAGAAGTATTGACGAGATAAAGCGCCCGTTTGCTTCCAAGGAGTCTTCTATAAACGGAGAACAAGCCTCCGATGTTCTTTCTGAGTGCAAGAAATATTATGGTTTTTGTTATTCGACACGTCGTGATGACGGCCCAGCCCCCCTACTCTGTCGCAGATACATCCCCCTGTCGCAACAACTTCGACAAGAATCTAGCTAATTTCTTGGAATCAACCCAAAATCCCCGTACCTTTGCATCAGTTTCATACATTTAGTTAGGTTTTTAGTTTGTTTGTTATTCCATTTGTTTTAGGTTATTGGTTATTTGGTAATGTTAGTAATGAATTAGCAAGGGGTTCGCTGAGAAGCGAGCCCTTTTGCTATATATGATACCTAAATAGATGGTATGTGCAAATTATGCACATATGAATTAATGGAAAAGTAACATGTTCCATTTTGGAACTAGTTGAAGATTAACTAGAAGAAATCTTGAGGTGCCAAAATGTCACCTCAAGTTGGGGAGGTAGTAGATACGGAGCGTTTGCACCCGTGTACTTTCGTTGATATCATTTTGGTCATGAAGGATATCTTCAATATCAAGTTTCAACTCTTCAAAATCCTTGCGCAACTGAATCACATCAGCGTTGGTATTGGGTAATGGTAGCGATGCGGCAAGATGTCGAAAATGTACGAAAGCACGCATTATTTCTCGATTTACATTGATGGCAATCTCTGATTTCAGTACACTACTTAGCATAGCGACACCTAATTCTGTGAATGCATATGGTAGATATTTGATATTACTACCACGACCTCTGTTCAAGGTCGCAATTTGCGACCTTGAACGTGTCGAATCTTCCAAATCCCCTGATTCTAAAGGTATTTCAAAGGTCACAATTTGTGACCTTAAAGCGACTTGAGCGATTTCATCTTTTGTAAGACGAAACATAAAATCATCACCTTCAAATCGTTTTTTATTACATCTGACGGCTTCATTCAAACGTTTCGTTTCTACATCATACATGTGAGCCAAGTCAAAGTCAAGCATCACTTTCTGTCCCCTGATGGTGTAGATCTTACTCTTCACCAAGGCCAACAAATCTTCTTTTTGGATATTGCTCTCCATAATCTTAAATTTAAATGTTACACAAATGATGGTGCAAAGATCGTGGTTTCAAACAAAACTACCAAATCTTTGCACCATTATTTTGAAAACTACCGCTTTTTTCAGGTCATCTAATCCCACCCCTCTTCATCATTGTTCTCCATATAACGACTCATGCCGTTATCATCCATATCATCCTCAGAGGCAGGATCGAAACCACGCATATTATCAGGCTCACGGGGAGGTCTGCCCTTCTCATGAGGTGGTGGAGGTGGTGGTCCGTTAAAGCGCCTGCCATCTGGCGGTGGAGGTGGCGGAGTGGAATCCTCTATTAAATCAATCTGATGGATCGTAGCCGTATCGATACCAATCCCATGACCTCCATCATAAGGCTCGTTATTCTTTCCACCTTTACCATTCCCACATGACAATAAAAGGACCGCAATTATTATAATAGGTATAAACTTCATCCCAATGGCATAATCATTGTGTTTACATTCAAGGGAGCAGCCAGAACTTCTTCGCCTTTAGTTTTTATCTTTATCTCTTTTTTTCAATCCGGATCTGGAGGTAGCAGAGGATCGGCAGCCATAGCATATCCTCCCATGGGGATCTCCTCTGCCAGCGTCTGATATGCTACGTTGCTATCATCATCAGCCCATTTGTTGCACTGCTCCATCACAACCTGTAAAGCCTGTTCCTGACCCTCAGGCGGATACTTGTACTTCTTCAGCAATCGCTTCACCAGCACGCGCATCTTGGCCCTGGCTGACTCTTTCTTATTCCAGTCGATGGTACGGTTCTTACGAAGCTGCTCCGTCAATTCCTTGGTAAGCATCACAAACTGCTCATCAGTATAAGCCTCACGGATACCAGCAGGCGATGAGAGTGCATCGTAGAAAGCCTTCTCTTCTACAGAGAGCCCAAGTTCGTTACCCTCCTCCTCGGTCTTCTTAATTTCAGCTGCCATCCTCAGCAGTTCCTCTATCACTTCCTCATTGGTAAGCATACCCTTCAGATAGTTGGATAGCGCCATATTAAGCATATCACTGAACTTCTGACTCTGTACCACGTTGGTACGCTCATATTTGCGAATACGCTCCTTCAGCAGTTTTTCCAGCAATTGCACAGCCAGGTTCTTCTCCTTCATCTTCTTGAGTTCAGCCAAGAAGCCCTCATCAAACAACGAGAACTCACGTTGACCCTCAAAGAGATTGATCACACCTGTGCTCTGGATACTCTGCTCTATCAGTCGGGCAATGCGCTCGTTGATCTCGTGCTTTGTAATGGTGGTGCCTTGCTGGGAGAATCTTGTCAACAACACCCTCACGGCATCCATAAAAGCTACCTCCTGTTTCTCACGCTGCGGTATCAGCGAACGGCACAGGGTCAACGCATTGTGCAATAACTGACTTTCCTTGATATAGTCTTTTAACCTGTCAGCCTTATCAGGCGCCAGCAAGAAGTTCACACCACCCTTGATTAACTTCGCGCGCTCAGGGTCAGAACCCTCATAGAAACCTTCATAATCGAAGCCATGCAACAGGTCGCGACAAATCTCCAACTTCTCTTGGAACTTCACCTTAGCCGTCTTGTTGATGTCAGGATCGCCAAACTGCTTCCTGTCTCTGTTGGTATAATCCTGCATCGCCTGTTTCAGGGCCTGTGCGATACCTACATAATCCACAATCAAGCCACCCTCCTTTTCGGGGAAGACACGGTTCACGCGGGCGATGGCCTGCATCAGATTATGCCCCTTCATGGGCTTATAGACATACATCGTAGCCAGTGATGGCACATCGAATCCCGTGAGCCACATATCCACCACGATGGCAATCTTCATGGGTGAGTCGTCTTCTGCCTTAAACAGAGCTGCATACTCCTTATTCTTCTTAGGCTGAATCACGTCGGCCCAATCAGGATTATCCGTATTGGCGGCACTAGCCACCACGTGCACCTTCTCCGTCCATTCAGGACGCATCTCCAACAGCTTACGATAGATCTTCACAGCCGCATCCTTATTGTAAGCCACAATCATCGCCTTACCTGTCAGTTCATGCTGGCGGTTCTCTTCGTAATGTTTCACGATATCAGCACACAGACTGGCGATCGTATCAGGATGACAGAGAATCTCGCGCAAACCACTATTATCCTGACGCGCCTTGTTGATCTGCTCTTCGGTAGCACCCTCACTGGCCAACTGGTCAAACTCATCATCCAGTTTCTTCAGGGCCTCCTCGTTCAAGTTCAGATTGATCACACGACTTTCGTAATACACCGGTCTGGTGGCTCCATCAGCCACAGCCTGCGTCATATCATACACATCGATATAATCACCAAACACCTCCTTGGTATCCCTGTCGCGCTCAGAGATCGGCGTACCCGTAAAGCCTATAAACGAGGCATGTGGCAGGGCTTCGCGCATCAGCTGGGCATAGCCCTTCTTCATCTTCTCGGCCTTGGCATCCCAGTGTTCCTCGCCATATTGCGAACGATGGGCCTCATCAGTAATCACAATGATATTGCTACGATCAGAGAGCAAACCTGTGCCCTCCTCAAACTTCTGAATAGTCGTAAAGATGATGCCACCCGTCTTTAGGTCTTTCAGTTTGCGCACCAAGTCCTCTCGCCCACCCATCTTCGTCAGTTTACCCTTCTCGTTCAGGTCGAAACCCACGCGCTGTGGCTCTTGGCGCAGGAACTTCTGACAGCCAGCAAACTGCTCATACAACTGCTGGTCCAGATCGTTACGATCCGTTACCACCACGATGGTACATTCCGGGTATTCCTGTATCAGACGGTGCACATAGAACACCATCGAGAGACTCTTACCTGAGCCCTGTGTATGCCAGAACACGCCGATCTTTCCATCGCCTCCGATAGCCGTTGCCGTGTGCGCCATCGCCTTATTCACAGCAAAATATTGATGATAGGCCGCCATGATTTTTGCCAGGCGTCCGTCCTTATGATCGAAGCACTCAAAGTTGTGCAGGATATCTATCAGTCGCTCCTTCTCAAAGATGCCACGGAAGAAGGTTTCATAATCGGCAATCTCGTTCGTTTCTTCCTTACCATCCACGCTCTTCCACTCCATATAGCGGTTGGCCTTGGCGGTGATGGTACCAGCCTTGGTAGTCAGCATATCGCTGGTTACGCTGAAGGCATTATACACAAACAGCCCCGGGCATTTCTGCTGATACTGTTTGATCTGCGTATAGGCATCCGCTTCGTCCGTCTCGTCTCTGGAGGGTGATTTCAGCTCGATCACAACGAGAGGCAGGCCATTCACGAATACCACCATATCACAACGTATCTTATCGCGCTCTATCACCGTCCATTGATTGACGATCTTGAAGTCATTTCTCTTGGGTTCCGAGAAATCGATCAATTTTACCAGAGCCGTCTTGGGACTGCCGTTCTCTGAATATTTCACCTCTACGCCACTCTGCAGGTAGTCCATCAGCTGCTCGTTGCGCTGTTCCAGCGTACCCTCATTCACGTTAGTAATCAGACGGTAGGCATCCTCCAGCACATCCTCGCGCAGCATCAGATTCATCCGCCGCAGACCTTTTCGCAGGCCCTCGGCATCATACGGCTCACGGTAATCGCGCTCCACATCATACCCGCACTCATACTGATAACCCATCTCCTTAAAGAGTGCTATCAGCGCCTGTTCGTAGCTATTCTCGTCAAACTGGTTAGTACCCATAGTTTTACATTACTTTTTGGTGCAAAGATAAAATATAATTTCGAATTATCCAATTATTGGCAATACTTTTTCCTTAGGAAAGATCTTTGGGTGGTATTTCTCTCAGTTCCATAATGTCGAGCATATTGAACATTACATCATCTATCTGGGCATGCCAACTCTCATGAAAATGGCCATAGTACCAATATTGTAACGGATGATTCTTTGTGTATAAATAGTTGTATAAATCGTCCATCACCTGCCGCTCGTATTTTATATCATCCATCAATTCGGCATCATGTGCAGCCCAGTCTTCAAGAAAGTGATGTGATGATAATTCGCAGAACGATGGGGAAGTATGGGTGATGACAGTATCAACAGCACATTGACAATCTATCACATCCAGTTTTTCTTTATTGAATTCTGGCAGTTCGTTGTTCCAATACACATTCGGCATCAGTAGATCGTCAGGATTTGGCAAGTGATAGTGTTTTGATGTCATACGAAGAAGCCTGTCAATGGATGTTGCACCGCCTACACAAAGTATCGTGTGCCCACATGCCTTTACGACAGAGTAATCTGGCAAAGTCATCCAACGTTGATGTTTAATTAGCTGACTATTGAAGTAGGCTGGATTGTCATGATTGCCTCTTATAAACACCATCCAGTTGTTTGCTTTCGATAGTTTATCACGACAACGCTTATAGTTATTCTCGTAGGAGCCAGGTCTCTCAAATCCAAAGCCACAATCCCCTGCAACGATGATAAGCGTATCAGTCATTTCGTACTGCACACAGCACTTGAAGACAAGCTGGGTGAAATCGCCATGAATATCACCACTCACCACAATGCCTTTTGCATGAGGGAATTCGAGAATACTATTAGGTTTCGCCATTCAAATCACATCATTTACTTTAAGTTCTCCAGACATCAAGCGCGGCAAAAGCGTATCGCGCAACTCCGCCAGACAACGAGATTCTTGTGCAATGGCAACTTTCTCTTTTAAGAGAGCATCCACTCTCCTTGAAAATGGAATAATAACATCAATTGGTGGAGTAATAAACCTAAATCTATCAATATCAGATTTTCCAAGATGACTTACTGTAGTTCCTGTTTTATAACTTTGAACATATTCTAGTTCTGGTTTCAACAAAAATAAAATATAATAGTTGCTTATACTTGGATCCTTAGCCTTAAACTTACAACATCTCTGATTTAAGACTCCTCGTTCGCCAAGCCACACACATGGAACAAACTCTGCGTCCATACCAGCCACAATATCCCCTGCTTCAATATATTCAGTTGTAGGTAGTGTTTCAGATGTATATACTTGAGGAGAGTTTGTTTTTAAATCACGTATTCTAATTAGGGGTAAACCTTCTTTCTTCTCATTGAACAACGAAGATTTGTAAGGAGCTCCATAAATTACGTCCACATATTTATATATGTTATCTATGGACCACCCTTGCGGAATCATGCCGAGTTCTGACTCTACGAAGGGCTGATCTTTGAAGGGTTCATAATCTACAAACCAAGACTTAAACAAAGCCTGCGCCTGCTGCTCCAAATTCTCATTTATCCGCCTATTCACCTCGATTTTGTCATCAAGGGATTTGAGAATTGAGGCTATTCGCTTTTGTAATTCTATGGCAGGAGCTTTAATATTAATTGACTGAATATTTTTTATTGGCAACTTGGCCTGTACAGCTCCTACAGTTCCTTTTTCTATTTCACTTTTTCCAATGTCAGAAGATAGATAATAATACAAATATTCTTTATCTATTTTATTAACATTTATAAGTTTTACGCAATTCTCTGTCAAATTGGCGCCATCAAGAGTTGTTCCTATGACTGCGACTAACCCTATTGTGCCTACTATTGAAAGAATAATGTCACCACTATTTACAATGTATTTTGAAATAGATTTTTGGGTTTCATCATCAACGTATTCATATGAAGAATCAAGTTCTAAAATCTTCTTTGTTCCAAGATCTCGAACGCGTATATAAGGATGTGTATTTGCAATAGTTGTAAGATTAATGCCCTTAGGGAGCCTTTTACCCCCCTTAACATTTGCAACATCCCCTAACTTATATTCTTTCCACTCTTCCATAATCATCAATTATAGCTTCTAAGCTTATTCATTACACCATTCTTCCACATTACCTTAGTTGGGCGATGCTGTTCGTCGAAACAAGATATAATCTTATCACGCATTTCTGGATCTAAAAGACCTTCCATGATGTATTGATATTCTTCTTTGAAGAAATCTAAAGTATATTCATGTAGTTTGTCTATTAATCCAACAGCCTCGGCCACAATGCCCTGAATATTTTGCTCATCCATCTGAATAACGAGATTGCTCATGCTCAGGCTATGTACATATTGTGAGATGTAGGATAGTAAATTAAAATACTTACAGCAATCTATCAATTCATATGACTCCTGCCATTTATATTGATTACTACCTTTTTCCTCGTATTCTTTAAACTCCTTGAATTTCCAGTTTCTATCTTTTACGATCCTATCAAAAGCCTTTATATTTCTAACTTGAAGCGGAGAATGATCAAGAATCTCCTGAGCCTCTTTCATTAGCCGCTGGCGATGCTCGCGATTAAAACGAATCTGCTTATTCGCTTCTTGTAGCTCGTTCTCTGGAACTGATCCTTTACTAATATCCTCTTCAGGTAAAACCTTCAAATTATCTTCACATCCATCAATCACATATAGGGCATGTCGTAATAGCATCAGGTCTTTGTCATTTTCTCCATAGATCAGACGAAAAACAGCAACACTATCGCCCAACATTCTTAAAAGGCAGTTTGATGATAGATAGTCTTTATGTTCAACAACCACCTTGATGAGCGTATCGAATGATTTGAGACGTATATTGCAGAAATGGGCTACATATCCTTTCAAATCTAAGACAGATGCACATCGATACAGGCTCGTTAATCTCTTTACTGTATTCATATACATGTAAAAAGAATACTCGAACCTGTTGATTGGGTTATATCCAAACTCTTGCGTTCCGTCTATGTGATACTTAAAGCCCATCTACTTCTTTGAAACTGCTTTCTTGGCGCTGAGTTCAATGATTTCATTAACATCTATATCCCATGAGAGCCCATTATTTTTCATGAATTCCTCTATGTCACATCTCGTATTGGGTCCACAATTGCGTAATCTTAACAACCCCATTTTCCCTATCTTAAGAAGGTCGCCTAACGTAGATATATCTGACATACGCAAGATGTTCATAGTTCTGACTTTCAAGGGCAAGTCCTTAATCTCCTTATTAAACAAATCAGCAAATGCGATGATTTCTTCTGTAGAATACTTCGCTTTAGTATTCTGCAATCTCGCCTGAACCTCTTTCTTAATATCTAATGCTTTTCTGCATTCATCAAGTTCCTGCTGAAGAGTCTTAAGGGCTAATTTCAGCCTCTCATTCTCTTCCTGAAGATCCTGATTCTTCTTTACTAATAATTCTGTTACCATATTATTGTTTATTACTTTTTCTTTTTGAAAATCTTATCGACATCCATGCCCAGTTCAAAGCCTTCTGTCCTCAAAATACTCTCAATATCATTGACAGTTCCTCTTCCACAATTGACCCTTTTCAAAAGGTCTCTTGGTTGAAGCTTGACCACATCCCTCAGTGTTTCGCACTCTAATGACAATAGAATATTTTTAGCCCTAGCAGGAAAGGGGAAATCAGATATTCTCGTATCCAGCTTCTTCAGATAATACTCTCGTTCTGCTGAAGCATTTTCTTTCTTCAATTTTGTTTCGGTCTTATCAGGCGTGTACTTCATCGAATAAACCTCATTCTGAAGCTTATAGACCTCCAATTTGAGCCTGGCGCACTCACTTTCCAGCCATTCATTTCTTTTTTTGAGTTCAGTATTCTCTTTTTGCAAATCCTTTTCTGTCATAACCTTGTTTAAATCTCAAATCCAATACTACCTAGCTGCTTCTTAATCTCATCTTCCAAGCGGTGGATACCGATATAACGGCTTGGCTGCTCCTTATGGCGCGACAGGAACCACAGCGACACAGGAATACCTGTGCTATAGAACAGCTGCGAAGGCATAGCAATGATACCTTCTACCAGGTCGGCTTCTCCTTCATAGAAACGAACATTGCCGCAATATGCGCCTTGACGACCTATAACGGCACATTCGCCCTTAAAGTTAGACTCATTAGCATAACCTCGTATACCATTCCCACCAATAACAGGATATGGCCCTGCATCCAGAACGGAATCAGATTTTATTCCTTTCCCACTTCGTAAGCGGGAACAGACGTCTGCTAACTTATAATCTTTCCACTCTTCCATAAATGGGAATTTACTTGTTAATTACCCTTCCTCTTGATTGTCTTTATTATCCAATAGCGCCTTGACCGCCTTATCGAACTAACAAGAATTTCTTGTGAGTTCACTGTCACCAAAACATTCCATCAATTGCACCATGTTGAGTGGTTGTTCGGAATTTCCGAACTACCACTTCTTTGTCCAATTCCTTATCAGCAAAGATATTTGTAAGATGCTCGCTGATGTTCGATTTGCTCGACTGATAAATCTCTACCAGTTGGGCTTGCGTCAACCATACATCTTCATCTGCAAACAGAGTATTAACGCTCAGTTTCCCCTCATCATCTTTATATAGTATCAGTTTGTTTTCTTTCTGTGACATATTTAGTTTTATCAATTATATCTTATATCCGATACTTCCCAGCTGTTTACAAGAATTTACTTTTCACTCTCAATTTGTTTGTTAATATATCCCAGAACCCCATAAAGAGGAATATTCTCCATCCAGTCTTGATCGACGTAGGGTTTCATGGAGCAACGCAGACCCTTGAAATGTTCATCGGGATAATCTTCGACAATAAAGCCACGAAGAGACTTACTTCTCAGATTCTCCTCTGCCTTTACCTCAATAGGGATTATTCGTTCATCCGTCTGAACAAGGAAATCAATCTCCTGAGTAGAGTTTTCCTTACTAAAATAGTAAATGCTTAGATCATCGAATGTTCGAAGTTGCTCAAAAACATAATTCTCAGAGAAAGCACCCTTGAACTCTTTAAACACATCATTGCTTGTCAACATCAAACTGGCAGGAGCATTTGCCATTGCTCCTAAAAGGCCGACGTCAAGGGTGAATAGTTTAAACGCATTGAAATCTTCATAGAAACTTAACGGCATGGTAGGTTTGTTACAACGATGCACCTTAAATGCCAGTTTTGCATCTATCAGCCACTGGATGGCAGACTCCAAATCGCGTGCACGCCCACCAGGCTTCACGGCTCCGTAGATAAACTTCTTGTTCTCCTTTGCCAGTTGGGCAGGAATACTCTTCCATACCAATCGAATGCGCTCCATCTCATTGCCTGCATGCTTGGCAAAATCGTTATCGTATGTTTTAAGGATGGCTTTTTGTATTTTCCTTATCTTATTCACATCGCCATGAGTGGTATAATCCAGCACAGCCTCGGGCATACCGCCAACATAGTAATATTGTCTGAGTAGTTCCTGTATCTTCGTATCAAGAATACCCATCATTTCCCAATCACAATTGGCAATCATCTCAGCTAATTTCTCCTCACCTTTGGCCCATAGGAACTCTTCAAAAGTCATGGGATATAAATAGAGAAAATTAACCTTACCAACAGGATAGGATTCGCCAGGACGATGGGTTACACCCAATAAAGACCCTGCGACAACAATATGTTGATCGCGAGCATTCTCGCAAAAATACTTCAGACTGTCAAGACCTCTATAAGCCTCTTGTATCTCGTCTATAAAAATAAGCGTCTTCCCTGTAATGATAGGTTGCCCAGAAAATGCCTGGAGTGCCTGCATAATACGGTCCACATGAAGATCCTGCTGAAACAGATTTTGCATGCGCTCATCATCATGGCAATTTACATAAAGCAGATTATCGAACTCGTTCTTACCAAACTCTTTTAGCAGCCAAGTCTTACCCACCTGACGAGCTCCCTCAAGCACCAAAGGCTTGCGGTCAGGATCGTTTTTCCACTCTATCAGCGAGTTATATAACTTTCTTTTCATACCGATTTACACTTTTCTGGACGAATTATCGCTGCAAAGTTACACTTTTCTGGACGAATTTCCAAACATTTTGCCAATTTTATTGGGGAACTTTAGTATATTTCTGCCAATTTTATTGGGGAACTTTCATGTATTTTTGCCAATTTTATTGGGGAACTTTAGTTACTCGATACCAAATCCGATACTATCCAATTGTTTCTTGATCTCATCTTCCAGTCGATGACTCTCATTGAAGAGCGTGCTGAGTTCTGAGGTGAGGCGCTTCATCTTTTCGTCGAAGGGCTCGCCATCATCCTCCTGTTCAGCGATACCAACATAGCGACCTGGGGTGAGGATAAAGTCCTGAGCCTTCACATCTTCGAGACTCTTTACGGCACAATAGCCTGCCTCGTCTTCGAGGGTGCCATTACGATAACTGTCGAAGGTTTCAGCTATCTTCGTAATATCCTCAGGCATCAGTTCGCGCACGGCTCGCGTCACCATGGTTCCCATGTTGCGGGCATCGATGAACATCACCTTGCCAGGCTGCTCCTTATGGCGAGAGAGGAACCACAGCGATACAGGAATACCCGTGCTATAGAACAGCTGCGAAGGCAAGGCAATGATACCTTCTACAAGGTCGGCCTCTACGATCTTCTGGCGGATATCGCCTTCTCCACCCGTCTGCGAACTCAGCGCACCATTCGCCAGTACCAGACCGATACGACCTGTGGGCGACAGGTGGTGGATCATGTGCTGCATCCAAGCGAAGTTGGCATTACCAGCAGGCGGCAGTCCGAACTTCCAACGGGCATCTTTCTCCAGTTTATCTGCGCCCCAATCGCTGAGGTTAAAAGGCGGATTCGCCATGATAAAGTCGGCTTTCAACGTGGGGTGCTGATCATTGAAGAAAGTATCAGCATAGCTCTGTCCGAGATTCGCCTCCAAGCCTCGGATGGCAACATTCATGTGAGCCATCTTCCATGTAGAGGGGTTCGCCTCCTGTCCATAGACACTGATGTTATTGATATCCTTCTGATGGTTCTGGATAAACTTGGCACTCTGCACGAACATACCGCCAGAACCACAACAGGGATCATAGACACGACCCTCGAAAGGCTGCAGGATCTCCACGATAGTACGCACGATACAACTGGGTGTATAGAATTCGCCAGCGTTCTTACCCTCCATCGAGGCAAACTTCTGCAGACAGTATTCATATACGCGACCTAACAGGTCTTTCTCATCGCCAGAGGCCAACATGTGGATGTTCGTAAAGAGATCCACCACATCACCCAAGCGACGCTTATCCAACTCCGGACGGGCATAGTTGCCTGGCAAAACACCTTTCAGCTTGGGGTTCTCGCGCTCAATGGCCTGCAGGGCATCATCAATCACACGGCCTATCTCAGGTGTATGAGCTGCCAAAGAAATGACTTGCCAACGGGCATCCTGAGGCACGAAGAACACACCATCGGCCTCGTACTCATCCTTGTCCTCCACGTCGGCATATTCATCCTGAGAGAGTTCTTGGAACTTCGCCTCAAACTTATCGCTGATGTATTTCAGGAATATCAGTCCGAGTACAACGCCCTCATATTCAGAGGCATTCAGATTGCCACGCAGCTTATCAGCGGCACGCCATATCGCATCTTCAAATCCTATGGAAGTAGTATTATCTTTCTTCTTTGCCATATTTAGTTATTTATAGTGCAAAGATACTCATTTTTATCCACTCCACCAAACTTATGAGATAAAAAGTTAGCATTTTAGTGTATTAGTGATTTAGTGGTTTTGAGTTTTTACGTATTCATGGGAGAATTAGTAATTAAGATAGATGATATATATATTTATAATATTATTATATATATTATAATATATATAATAATATTATAAATTAAAAGAACTTATAGTACATAGCGATTTTACAAAATCACTAAAACACTAAAACACTAATATCTTTCATTTATTAATTCAGCACTATGTAAATCATTTTCTTTTTATTAATCATGTGTTTCAAAAGCACATTCGGAGTCCTCCTTGGGAGAACTGGAAGGGAGGCTTGAGCGGATTACTAAAAACCCTCGGGCGGACGGCCAGAGGGATTATTAGCACAATTTTGAGTGTAAATTATTTATCACGGCACTCCCAAGATGGAGAAGATGATAGACACCTCCGCTGGGAGGAATGTGCGACGCGACAGGGTTGCCAGGGAAGCGGTCTGAGGGTCGTCCATCAGGAGTGCCTTTAATTTCTTCCAAGCTGAGCGTGGCAGGATGGCAGGGAAATATGCCTGCGCCAGCTCCATACGGCCATAGGTTCTAACTGTTTGTTTCATACTGCAAAGATACACTTTTTTAATGAATTATCCAAATGTTTTGTTCGAATAAGTAGCCATAAGTGGCATTAAGTATCTACAAGGTGCCACAGGGGGATTACCCGCTTGAAAATGCTTGCAGAAGCCAAAGATTATTCGTATCTTTGCATTGTCTTTAAGAGAGACAATGAGTTAAATAACATTAGTATCAATTTTAAAAGTATTTGATTTATGGCAAAAGAAAACATTGCTTTTTTGGTGAATCTTCGCAAGAACATTGTGGAGGGTTCAAAGATGGAGGGTCGTTACTATCCTGAAGCAGAGTCTAAGGAGGCACTGACCACCAAGGGTTTCGCTAGACACGTGGCTGATCACGGCGGCATGGTGACTTATGAGTTTATGCAGCTGGTGCTGGCTTCTATCGTGAAGTGTCTGAAGGAGATGATGTCTCACGGTCAGCCTGTGAAGTTGGATGGTCTCGGCACGTTCCGTCCTACCGTGACTTCTGTTCCTGGCGGTGCTGCAACTATTGAGGACGCGCTTCGTATGGGTGTCAACAACTTGGTGCAGGGTGTGAACTTCGTGTTTATTCCTGAGAATGCCCAGGGTGAGGAGATTACTTCTAAGAAGTTTAAGGATCAGTGTTCTCTCCAGTTCGCTTACCTCGTGGAGACCATCAAGAAGAAGATCAACGGCAAGGACAAGTCCTACACGCTGCGTACCCCGCTGTCGGCTTGGGAAATTATGCAGAATGATGATGGTGGCTCTGGTGGCTCATCGTCAGGCTCGGAGACCGGTGGTGGCAGCGACATTCCCCCAGTGATTAATCCGTAAAAGAAAGGAGGTGAGTTATGAGCAAGAAAGAGACTGCTAAGTTTATTGCGCAGATCATCGTATCGATTGCGAGTGCGATTCTGACAGCACTAGGTGCCTCGTCCTGCATGGGACTGTAAATGTCAAGAGGGTATGTCAATTTTGTGACATACCCTCTTCATTGATTGTATATATGTTCAAAGGCTTCAATCTCTCTTTTGGCTATGCCGAGACGGATAGCCAATGGTTTCCACTTGCTCACGCCATCCTTCACTTCATTGATAATCCGCTCGGCTTCTTCCTTGCCAATCATGTATTCTTCCGACGAGTCAAGCAACACTTGTAGGTCTGCACGATTGGTTGAAGAATTGATGAGCAGAGCCTGATAGTCGTTCAATGTCGGATTCATGTCGTAGGCCGGTGACAACGTCCACCCACGAGGTGTCAGCAGAAATCCATGGTTGCGGAAATGGTCATCGCTGTTGCCAATGGCAATGTTGAATGCCACCCTGCGATAAAGTTGGCGCAGGTTATCATCCACGTCGCAGCAGTTCTGAAGAATGAAGTCCACGATGTCCAGATAGCCATTACCTGTCTTGGCATCACAACCATCAGCCAGTCCCAGCAGGGTCATAGCAGATGCGAAATGCTTTCTTCGTCCATCGGCTGTCCTGTCGAAACGCTTTGAGAGAAGTGCATGGTATTTCCCACCCGTCTCAACGACGTTTGTTTCAGCAGCTATGACACCTGCCTCCTTAGCCAACTGATGACTATGGTGCTCCCAAAGGCTTACATCGTAATCGTCATTTCTCGATGGGAACTTAGCCACACATAGATGGCCTTCGCCATCCATCACACCAGCCTTGGGACGGGCTCCGCCAAGTGACGTTCCTGGATGTACCAGTTGCAGCAACCATTTCTTTTCTGGCAGTTGATTCAGTTCTTCACTCTTCTCAATCTCCATACAGGCTGCCACCAAGGCACGAACATCAGTCAACGGAGGAATACGGAGCTCCTTCTCGCAATTAATGAACTCACCATCTTGCGACAGCCTAAAACGGAATCCCCCCATGCGCGAGAAATCATCGATACCCATCAGGTAGTCAAACGATGAGAGTCTTCTGACAGGGCGCTTCTCTTCTGCGGCTTGGATCTGTTCTCGCCTGTTCAGCAGCAAACGCCCCCAACGATCTGGCAATGCATCGCTGAAACAGCCAAAGATGTCTTTGCCTGGCTGAGTGTATTGCAGACCAGGATAATTGTTGATGTCGGCACTCAGGAAAAGTCCGCCATGTTGCCGAAGCCATTCCTTATCAAACTTGAAAGAATAGGAATCAGAGCCACGAAGCGATTCGTAGCCCAACTCACCAACCGGCAAAGGTTCGCCTAGCCAGTCGAAGTCTGCATATATAAATAATGTGCGCACCTTGTTATTTACTATTTGACTATTTACTATTTCTTCGATGCTCTTTGACGGTGATTAAGGGCAAGATCCTGTAAAGCCCGTCCCATTTCATCCTTCTGTGCCAACAGCAGGATGTCATCATCAAGTTGCAAGGCATAGAGCACGCGCAAATAGATGCCGATGGCAACAGTCGGTGCCCCTTTCTCTATCCTTGCGATGGTCATAGGTGAACAGGTGGCACGTTCAGCCACCTGAGCCACACTCAGGTCACGACGCAGTCGGGCAAGTCTGATCTGTTCACCCACCGTCTGCATTTTCTGTTCCAGTTTTCTAGGCAGTTTATTACCCATTGTCGTTTTGCTCATGCGTAGATAACTATTTATTACGAGTGCAAAATTACGGTTTTTTCTCTATTTTATGTTAGGTTAATGCAAAAATATTGCTAATTCTACGATTTTTTAACTATTAACTAAAACTGTGCCGATTGTTATAAGGTAGTGGCATCGTCATGGATGCTCTCTGCCATGAGGCGGTAGATCTCACGGGTGCGGTCGTCGGGCAGCATTGCCATCTGCATCTGCATGACGTTCTGGTCGTAACGCACCATCGGACCCGTCTGGGCGTCTTTCGGGGAGAGGGTTCGTACCTTACGGGCGGTTTCCTCTATCAACGGGAGGAACAGGCGGAAGTCGATCTGCTCGGCTTCGAGTACGCGTTCTGCCAAGCGATAGCAGTGGTTGGTGAGGTTGCAGGCCAACACGGCAGCGAGGTGCATCTTCTTCCGTTTCTCGGAATCACAATCAACGACATGATCTGAAATGCTTTCTGCAAGGGTGCGGATGGTTGCCAGTGCCGAAGGACTGGATGCCTCAATAAAACAGGGTATCTCGCGGAAGTTGACGCGGCGGTTTTTCGAGAACGTCTGCATCGGATAGAGCACACCATACTGCAAGGCATGGCCCTTGAAGACATCCATCGGCATGCTGCCTGCGGTATGGAGGAACAGGGCGTCAGTACGCGCAGCACAGAGGTTGGCTGCCAGCGCAGCGAGGGCATCGTCTTTCACAGCGAGGATGTAGAGTTCGGCATCGGGAAGGACGGCTTCCAGCGAGGCGGTATAGGCACAGCCGATCTTGTCAGCAAGTTCCTGAGCGTGAGCCGAAGTACGACTAAAAATCTGAACAATCTCTTGGTTGGCATCTTTTAATGCCAAAGCCAGTTGGGTGGCGAGGTTACCTGAGCCGATGATGACGATTTTCATTTATGACGGGTAGCGTTAAAGAGTCCTTTTAGCAACAGATATTTATCGAGCAGGATCTGATGGTGACACTGGGGTACGATGTCTTTTGCCATCCCGCCCGTAGCGATGATATGTACGGGTGAAGAGAGTGTCGGCAACAGACGATCCAGCAGTCCGTCGATCATGGCGGCGGTGCCGTTGAGGATGCCGCTCTGCATACATTCCAACGTGTTACGGCCTATCAGATGTGTAGGTTTTTCAATATTGATGGCGGGCAGTTGTGAGGCCCGCTGGCTGAGGGCATTGAGGGAGGTCTTGACACCCGGGATGATCAATCCGCCCAAGAACCGGCACTCGGCATCGATGACACCAAAAGTGGTGGCGGTGCCGAAGTCGATGACGATGGCTGGCACTCCATAACAGGTGACAGCCCCCAAGGCGTCAGCCAAACGATCCTTACCCAACTGAGTGGGCGACTCGATATCGATGGTGATGAGTCCCTGAGCATCGTCGATACTGAAGAAATGGGGAGTCAGTCCTGTGAGGTCGTTGATGGCCTGCGCCACATCATCGTTCACCTCAGGCACGACCGAGGAGATAACGACACTCTCGATATCAGCGGGTTCCAAGTTATACTTACGAAGCCCTTGTTTCAGCTCATAGCGAAAGAAGGTAACCGTTTCTTCCTTGCGCGTCTTGAAACGCCAGGTGTGGGTGATATCGCCCTGCTGGTCAGCAATGGCAACCACAATGGTGGAGTTACCGATATCAATCAGAACGTGCATATCTTATCGAGAATCAAGTCGGCGGTTTGTTCCTTCGAACAGAGGGGCAGCTCTGTGACTTCCTGACGGGTGATGAGTGTCACTTTGTTTGTATCGACAGCAAAGCCTGTCTGTGCCGACGCGATAGAGTTGGCGCAGATCAGGTCAGAATTTTTCTTATCCAGTTTGGCACGTGAGTTCTCTATCAGATGCTCTGTCTCCATCGAGAAGCCTACGAGCACCTGACCTTCGCGCTTATGCTCACCCAGATAACCTAAGATATCCTGAGTGCGCGTAAGGTCGATATGCAGGTCGGCATCGCTCTTCTTCACCTTCTGAGCGGCATAGACAGCTGGCTTGTAGTCGGCCACCGCACTGCACATGATGATGACATCCTGCTCAGCACTTCTGGAGGTGACTGCCTCAAACATGTCCTGTGCACTGACGATATCAATTTTACGGACACCCGCAAAGGGCTGGAGGCTGACGGGACCAGACACCAAAGTAACTTCCGCACCACGAAGTGCAGCCATCTTGGCGAGAGCATAACCCATCTTACCAGAGGAGTGGTTGGTGATATAACGCACAGGATCGATGGCTTCCTGAGTAGGACCTGCCGTAATCAGGAGCTTCTTACCCTCGAGGTCTTTTTCCTTAGCCAGATGCAGGAGGATATGCTGCAGCAATGTCTCTTCCGACGGCATCTTACCGCTACCCATATCACCACAGGCCAGACGGCCCTCAACGGGTTCGATGACATGATAGCCAAAACGCTTCAACTTCTGCAGGTTGTCCTGCAGAATGGGATTCTCCCACATGCCAGTGTTCATGGCCGGCGAGAAGAGCACAGGGGCTTTCGTGGCCATGATGGTAGTGGTGAGCATATCGTCGCAGATACCGTTTGCCACCTTACCGATAACATTGGCAGTACAGGGGGCAATCAGGAAAAGCTGACCTTTCTTGGCCAGCGACACATGCTTCACATCGAAGTTGAAGTTACGGTCGAAGGTATCGACGATGCACTTGTTGTTGGTGAGTGTCTCGAAGGTCATCGGGGTGATGAAGTGGGTGGCGTTCTGCGTCATGATGACGTGAACGTCGGCATTCAGCTTCACCAACATCGAGGCCAGATTGGCAATCTTGTAGGCAGCAATGCTACCCGTGACTCCCAAAACGATGGATTTTCCTGTTAGCATTTACTTCGATTGTTCAATAAGCAAACCATGTTTCTCGTAGTTGGCCTTACGCACGATCCGATTGTTCTCATCCACGAAGAGTACGGTGGGCTTATGCGTCTTAGCCTCCTCAGGCGTCATCTGGGCATAGGCCATGATGATGATCTTATCATCCACATTCACGCATCGTGCCGCAGCACCGTTCAGACAGATGATGCCAGAACCAGCCTCGCCGGCAATGGCATAGGTCTCAAAGCGGTTGCCATTGTCAATGTCGGCAATCTCCACTTTCTCGTACTCCATGATGCCCGACTCACGTAACAGGTCTGAGTCGATGGTGATGCTGCCCACATAGTCGAGGTCGGCCTGCTTCACCACAGCACGGTGTATCTTTGCTTTCAACAGCGTTATATTCATCTCGCAGGGATTATAGATTTACGATGAAGTTGTCGATCAGACGCGTCTTACCGATATACACAGCGATAGCCACAAGTATTTCACCCTCGATCTTAGCGGTGCGCTGGATGTTCTCGAAGTCAACTACCTCTACGTAGTCGATACGTGCCAGAGGTTCTGACTCAAGACTCTCACGGATGATGCTGATCACCTTCTGAGAGTCGCGTTCCCCCTGACTGATAGCCTCCTGACCTTTCTTCAAACTCTTGGAGAGAATAAGGGCTGCCTGACGCTCCTCCGGATTCAGATAGGTGTTGCGGCTCGACTTGGCAAGACCATCCTCCTCACGTACGATGGGACAAGGCACGATCTCTATCGGGAAGTTCAGGTCGCGCACGAAACGCTTGATCGTTGCCAGCTGCTGGGCATCCTTTTGTCCGAAGTAGCCACGATCGGGCTGAACGATATTAAAGAGTTTGCCCACTACCGTGCAGACACCACGGAAGTGAATAGGGCGCACGGCTCCACAAAGCAACTCTGTGGTCTCTGTGGTATCGATGAATGAAGTGAAGTGACCTGGATACATCTCTTCTGGCTCCGGATTGAAGATGAGGTCTCCCCCAGCCTCTTCCACCTTCTGCATATCACGGTTCAAGTCGCGCGGATAAGCCTCCAAGTCTTCGTTGGGGCCAAACTGGATGGGGTTCACGAATACAGAGACTACCGTACGGTCGTTCTGACTGGCAGACTTACGAATCAGACTCTGATGACCTTCGTGCAGATAGCCCATCGTGGGCACCAGACCGACACTGAGTCCCTCCTTCCTCCAGGCAGAAACAATCTCTCTTACTTCTTTTACAGTCTTAACTACCTTCATATCCTTGATTAGTATTTTAATTCGGGTTCAAAAAGTTCCTGCATCACCTCGTCGCTGATGCCATAGCTCTGCGACGACTCTGGGAAGGAACGATCCCCGCACTCTTTCTTATATTGTTTGAACGCCTCGAGCATCACGCTGTGGAGGTCGGCATATTTCTTCACGAACTTGGGAATAAAACCATCGGTGTAGCCCAGCATGTCCTGATAGACCAGCACCTGACCATCGCAGCCGTTTCCAGCACCAATCCCGATGGTGAGGGCCCCACTCTGCTCAGTAACCAACTTAGCCAAGGGTGCAGGCACGCACTCCAGAGTGATGGCAAAGGCACCAGCAGCCTCTACGGCCTCAGCATCCTTGAGCAGCTTCTTAGCCTGCTCCAACGACCTGCCCTGCACCTTATAACCACCCAGGGCATTGAACGACTGAGGGGTGAGCCCGATATGTGCCACCACAGGAATTCCAGCCTGTACGATAGCCTTGATACGATCGGCATACTCTACACCACCCTCCAGTTTCACGGCCTGACAGTTGGTTTCCTTCATAATACGTCCGGCATTGCGCACAGCATCTTCCACAGAAGTCTGATACGACATGAAAGGCATATCCACCACTACGAAAGCCTGCTTGGCGCCTCGGCATACGGCCTTACCATGATGAATCATATCATCAACGGTAACAGCAAGTGTGTTATCGTAACCCAACATGACATTCCCAAGCGAATCGCCTACGAGAATCATGTCAATACCCGCCTCATCCATGGTGCGGGCTGTGTTAAAGTCATAAGCCGTTAACATGCTCACGGGCTGCTGTCCCTTACGACTCAACAGATCAAATATGGTTGTTTTCATTTCTTATAATTAATGGTTATCCAAACAATCTTTCTATTATGAATAATCCCCACCAAGGCTGGTGGGGATTATAGATGATAAAGACATAAAATCTTTGTTTACTTCACCTTCTCCACGATAGCCTTGAAAGCCTCGGGATTGTTCATAGCGAGGTCAGCGAGCACCTTACGGTTGATCTCGATACCTGACTTGCTGAGCTTGCCCATGAGGACAGAGTAGCTCATACCCTCCAAGCGAGCGGCAGCGTTGATACGCTGAATCCACAGGGCGCGGAAGTTACGCTTCTTATTACGGCGATCACGATAGGCATAGGTCAGACCCTTCTCCCATGTGTTCTTTGCTACTGTCCAAACATTCTTGCGGGC
>ONAE01000054.1 GCA_900315695.1 uncultured Prevotella sp.
TATGGCTAAGCAGGGTCTTAGTGAGAAGGAAGCAAAGAAGGTCATCAAGGAGGTAGACGAGACGCGAGAGGAGTATATGAAGAACAACGCCCACACCTCGCGCTACGACACTCGTAACTACGATCTGGTCATTTCTATGGATGGCAAGACCGAGGAAGAGGCTGTCAATGTCATATTAGCATATATCGGCTGATCAAGGACGACACCTTATATTATATATAAATTGAGCGCTGTAGAGAAATCTAGAGCGCTTATTTCATTTTTTTATTGAACAATCAAATTAAAATATGTATCTTTGTGCCCGCAAACAGAGTAGATGAGTTAGATGAACCAAACACAGAAAGGTTTTGTGCAGTTGCACCTGAGTGTGCTGTTGGCAGGCTTCACAGGCTTGTTCGGACGACTGATTACCCTTAACGAGGTGGATATCGTGTGGTATCGGATGCTGTTTACGAGTCTGATTCTGCTGGTATTTACGGGTCTGCCGAGAGTGGGGTGGAGGAAGTTCTTTCAGCTTTGTGGCTGTGGGGCTCTGTTGGGGTTCCATTGGATACTGTTCTATGGTTCGATCAAGGCTTCGAATGTCTCCATCGGTGTCATCTGCTTCTCGCTGATCGGATTCTTCACGGCATTGTTCGAGCCTCTTATCTATAGACGGCGTCTCTCTTGGTTTGAGCTGTTCTTCTCGCTGATAACAGTTGCAGGTGTCTTCTGTATTTTCTCTTTCGATGCCCGTTATCGTTATGGAATCTCCATCGGTGTGGTCTCCTCAGCCGTTTGTGCCCTTTATGCCATTTGTAACAAGAAGGCGAGTGTGGGGGTACGCAGTAGAACGGTGCTGATGTATCAGATGTCTGGAGGGCTTGTGGCGATTTCTGCCATCATTCCGGTTTATCTCCTTTTCTTCCCCAGTCATCAGCCTGTCGTCGTGATTCCTGAGGGTACAAATCTATGGCTGATGCTTTGTCATGCCTTGTTCTGCACCGTTGGCATGTATCTGTTGCAGATCCAGGCGTTGAAGCGTCTTTCTGCCTTCACCGTGAACCTGACTTATAACTTGGAGCCTTGTTATACCATCATCCTTGCCTTCCTCATCTTTGGTGAAGGGCGTGAGCTCAATTTCGCCTTCTATATCGGCATCGGCCTGATTTTGCTCAGTGTTCTCCTCCAGACGAGAAGGGCTTTAGTCAAATAGAGTATGTAAGATTTAAAATTTGAGATTATGGATAAGATACAGTTGTGGGTTCATCATTTGCTTGAGACCTGTGGTTTAGAAGGAGACAGTGTGGCATATATCAGTCATGCGGTCTTGGTGGTGATTGCTATATTGCTTGCCGTTTTGGCGGGTTTGTTGTGTCGCAGGATACTGGTGCCTATCGTACTGCGCCTGACGAAGAAGACAGGGGTGAGGTGGGACGATGTTATCTTCAATCGTAAGGTGCTGCTTTCGGCTTGTAGCATCGTACCTGCCATCGTTATCTGGCTGTTGCTGCCTTGGACATTCTACGATTTTCCCACAGTTCATGAAGTGCTGACTCGTCTCACTGCTATTTACATCACCGTGATGGCTGTGCGAACGTTGATCGTGTTCGCTGACTCTTTCAAACTGCTGGAGGATGGGCCTCGGACGGCGCACCAGCAGTATCTCTATTCCATCTGTGGTGTTATGAAGATTATCGTGATCTTCGTTGCAGTTATCGTGGTTGTAGCCATCATCATCGACAAGGATCCGACAACCTTGTTTGCTGGACTGGGTGCTGCCTCAGCCATACTGATGCTGGCTTTTCAGGATACCATCAAGGGCTTGGTTGCAGGTATCCGTCTCACCAACAACGACATGATTCATATTGGCGACTGGGTGACTGTGCCCACTGCTGGCGCCAACGGAAGGGTCGAGGAGATCAGTCTGACAACAGTCAAGATACGGAACTTTGATAATACCATTATTACTGTGACACCTCAGACGCTGGTTGATGGCTCTTTCCAGAACTGGTTGGGTATGGAGCAGCGTGAAGGTCGTAAACAGGTGCGCCAGATCTATTTTGACTTCCGTTCGATTGCCATCGATGATGATGGTGTAGCCAATATCACCAAGTTCAGGCAGCATATCGAACAATGGCTCCAAAAGAATCCGAAGGTGATTAGCGAGAAACCAGTGCTTGTGCGCCAGGCAGAGGCCACACAGGCGGGCTGCTGTGTGGAGTTTATGTTCTGGTTGCGTTCGCAGGCGGCTATCGACTATGAGCACGACACCAGTGAAATCATGGAATATATCTACGGTGCTTGTGCTAAGTACGGACTGAGAATCTATCAACAATTCCCTGGGCAATGAAACAGAAATAATCAACACTAAATTTGTGTTTTTCAAAAAGAATGTTTACCTTTGCACCCTGATAATGCATTAATCAGCTCAAGATGAAACAAACTCGTTACCTTATCATTCTGCTGTTCTTTGCAGTACTCATTACCACAGCCATCTCGTGTAAGCGTGGTGGGACTACGCCCCAGAGCTCTGCCGTCAGTCATGATTCGGCCTATGCCCGTTTCGATGTGGCGCAGAGTTTCTACAACTGCAACCAGCATGACTCGTTGATTGCGGTAGCGCCAGAAATTCTCGAATTCCTTCGTGATAATCAGGAATGGCGGCTCTTTTATATCCTTTGGCAATACGTTGCCGAGGATTATGTGTGGTTTAATGAGTTTGATGAAGCTACAAAGGAGGCACTGGCGATGCAGGAAGATGCCATCGCGCGTAACGACTCTTTCGGGCTTGCCATGAGCTATGGAGTGCAGGGTACGGCTTATCTGGCACAGGATGTTTTCGACGAAGCAAAACGTTGTTATAAGAATTTCATTCAGATATATCCAAAGAATGAAAAGGATGGACCGATAACGGAAGTCTATTACTATTATTATGGATGTTTGGAGAATACAAAGGATACTGCTGCCATCGACTCGTTGTTGAAGGAATGGGCCCTCCTACTCAAGGATCTTCCTCCCACGACAGATGTTGATCAATTGTCAGCCTATGCCAGTTGGCGTTTGAAATACTTCAGGAGAAGATTTTCATATCTCATTTCAAAAGACAGTCTGACTCAGGCAACTCAGACGCTTGACTCGATTGTTAAGTACACAAAACTTGCTGGTGATGTTATCGTTGAGCAAATCAATACCATCGACGATCACCGTGATTTGGCGATGGCCAAAGGCGATTATACTACAGCCCTGCGCTATGCGGAAGAAAATTTGGAACATACAGGCGATATAGGCAATAGGAGAGATGCGCTGTCGGATCGTTCTAAGGTCTTTGAAAAGCTCGGTCGGTATCGCGAGGCGTTGGCTGACCTGCGTGCGGCAGATTCGCTGAAAGACTCTGTGCAACAGGCAAATAATCGTGAACAACTGAACCGACTGAATAAACGTTTTGCTTTGAATGAGCTTCAGTCGCAAAACAGGTTGTTGGAACAACGCTCCCGTTTTACTACAGGTGGTGTGGCAATGATCTTGAGTGTCATAGCCTTGCTTGTGTTCTTGGTACTTAATAGCCGATGGAATCGTAGGTTGCAGATTAAGAATACGCAGTTGCAGCGTGAACGTAATGTGGTGGTGGCTCAGAACAAACAGCTGGCTATAGAGCGCGACCATGCGGAGGCGGCTTCAAGGGCCAAGACCTCCTTTATGCAGAGTATGACCCACGAGATCCGTACACCGTTGAATGCCATCAGCGGTTTTACGCAGGTGCTCACCATGAAGGATATCGAACTGCCTGATGCTGAGCGGATGGACTTCTGCGAACGCATCCAGGAGAACACCCGACTTCTGACAACCATCCTCGATGATCTTCTTTTGATCTCCGACTTTGAGAGCAGCACAGAACTACCGCCAGCAGAGTTGTGTGTTGTTTCCGCTATCGTCGATCAGGCCGCTGAAATGATCTGTCCTATCTTGGCAAAGACTGTGACGTTCGACAGTCAGAGTACGTTGCCAGCTGATCAGATGATTGAATCCTATCCGCGTTTGATTCATATCGTCCTTTCAAAACTGCTTGAGAACGCAGCGAAGTTCACAACTACAGGCAGCATCACACTCAAGGTAAGTCAGGAAGATACTATGCTTCATTTCGCCGTTGTGGATACAGGTCCTGGTATTCCACCTGAGAAGAAGGAGTATATCTTCAAGCGTTTCGCTAAACTCGACAGCTTTGCCCAGGGTACTGGTCTCGGATTGACCGTAGGTCGTATGATAGCAGAGCGCCTTGGTGGTACGCTGACCCTCGATACGGATTACATTAACGGTTCTAAGTTTGACTTCATCTTGCCTATCAAATGAGTATGAAAGAGAAATTATTTGCACTCGTAGGCTTCTCCGCACAGCGTCATAGCCTGAAGACCGAAGTTGTTTCCGGCCTCACCACCTTTATTACGATGTCTTACATCCTGGCTCTTTTGCCTGCGATGTTTGCCCCTCTCGGTTCAAGGGGCTTTCCAATTGATTCGTTGTTTACTGCCATCGCTCTTGCAACTATTGTGGGTACATTGCTGATGGCTTTCTTGGCTAAACGACCATTTGGTCAGGCCCCAGGATTGACACTGAATGTGTTTTTCATTGAGACCGTCTGCATCTCACTCGGCTATCCTTGGCAGTTTGCGCTTACTGCTATTCTTTTGGAAGGCTTGCTCTTTGTACTCCTCTGTCTGAGTAGCTTGCGACAGATTATCTTCGAAATGGTACCCACATCGTTGAAACATGCTATTGCTGTAGGCATCGGCTTCTTCGTTGCCATGATAGGCTTTAAAAATAGTGGTATCTTGGCAGAAGGCACCATCTTCAATCATCTGGAGACGTTGGCAACCCCCTCTTCGATATTGTTTGTCATCGGTATAGTTCTGACAGGTATCTTTACTGTTATGCATTTCAAAGGCGGACTGCTTCTGAGTATCGTCCTTACCACCCTTATCGGTATCCCGATGGGTGTGACTACGATTCCAGATCATCTTTTTGATTTACCCACGTCACCAGCCCCGCTTTTCTGTCAGTTCTCGTGGGACTACTTGCTTACACCCGATCTCTGGGTTTGTGTGCTTACCATGCTTTTCTTTGATGTGTTCGATAGCCTTGGTACCATCGTCGGTGTGATGGCTAGTTCAGGACTTATCCGTAAGAACGGTCGTATCCCCTATATGCAGAATATCATGATGAGTGATGCATTGGGTACGGTAGCCGGTGCCTGTCTTGGCTGCAGCACTGTGACCACCTATGTAGAGAGTGCCACGGGTGTTGCTGAAGGAGGGCGAACCGGTCTTACAGCCCTAGTGATTGCGTTGTGTTTCTTGGCCAGCCTTTTCCTCGCTCCTTTGTTCCTGGCCATCCCTGCTGCGGCTACGGCTCCTGTGATGATCATGGCAGGTTTCTATCTCTTCAGTTCAGTCAGGCATATCAATCTGTCGAAGCCAGCTGAGACGATGCCTGCCTTCCTGACCATCCTGCTGATGCCTGTCACTAGCAGTATCACTGATGGTATTATCGCAGGCCTCTTTACTTATATCGTGTTCTCCTTTATCGATGGATGGGTAAACCGTAGGAAGAAAGACAGTTTGGATATAGAATACTAAAAACTCAGATGCCGATGCCGGATAAAGTAGATAAAATCACAGAACAGCCCTCACGTTTCGATCATCTTGAGCAGATGTCGGTCGTCGAACTGCTACGTCATATCAACGAGGAGGATTGCAGGGTGGCAGATGCCGTGCGCAGGGCTATCCCTCAGATTGAGGCATTGGTGAAAGCTGTGGAGGGGCGCATGAACCAAGGTGGCCGGCTCTTCTATATCGGTGCAGGCACCAGTGGTCGTCTGGGGGTGTTGGATGCCAGTGAGCTGCCGCCAACGTTTGGGGTGCCCGATACGAAGGTGATCGGTATTATTGCAGGAGGTGATCGGGCTTTGCGCCATGCGGTGGAACGGGCAGAGGATATCTCTGAGCAGGGTTGGAAAGATCTGCAGGCTCATACCCCCACAGCTAATGATACGGTACTTGGTATTGCTGCTTCCGGTACAACGCCTTATGTGTTGGGAGCCGTAAAACTGGCTAAGGAGAACGGTCTCTTGACGGGCTGTATCACTAGTAATCCGAATAGTCCGTTGGCCAGAGTTGTTGACTGCCCTATAGAGACTATTGTAGGTCCGGAGTTCCTGACGGGTTCCAGTAGGATGAAGAGCGGAACGGCGCAGAAGATGGTACTGAACATGATCTCCACCACTCTGATGATCCGGATGGGAAGAGTGCAGGGCAACCGTATGGTGAATATGCAACTGACAAATGCGAAACTAGTCGATCGTGGCACACGGATGCTTCAGGATATGTTGGGAATCGATTATGATGAGGCTCAACAGCGCCTGTTAAAGGCTGGTAGTGTGGATAAGGCTCGAAAATAAACGAAACTATGACATATTTAGGTGAGCTGATTTCTATCGGTGTGGCTTTCTCCTGGACGGCCACAGCCCTCCTGAGCGAATTTGGCAGCAAGCGCTTGGGCAATCTCACACTCAATGTGCTGCGTATGGCTTTGGCACTGATATTCTCTCTGTTGCTATTTTGGTTTGCAGCCGGCTCTTTATGTCCTATATTCATACCCGTTGAGGCTTGTGGTTGGATGCTGCTTTCTGGTTTGGTGGGCTACGTCATAGGCGATTTCTGCCTCTTCCAATGCTATATTATCATTGGTTCGCGCTACGGTCAGCTCTTTATGACGCTTGCACCTTTAGCTGCAGCTTTAATGGCATGGATAACACTTGGCCAGCAGATGACACTGATGAGCATTGTGGCTATGTTGGTGACACTTGTAGGTATCAGCATCTCTGTTCTCGGACGTGGGGAGCATCATCGTGTGTCTCTGAAACTGCCACTGAATGGCGTCCTTTATGCTATCGGAGCTGCTTTATGTCAGGGCTTCGGTCTGGTGCTGAGTAAGATAGGAATGGATCATTATGATATGAATGCGATGCCTGCATGGCTGGTGCCCTTTAGTGCCAATTTCTTCCGTTGTGTGGCTGGTATCATAGGTTTCACCTTATTATTATATATGCGTGAAGGCTTTTTACCACTTCGTGAGGCACTCCACGACCGGAAAGGTATGGGCATGGCTGTTGCTACGACTATCTTTGGTCCCTTTGTGGGAGTAGGATTCTCCTTGATGGCAGTACAATATACGGCAGCAGGTATTGCCTCTACACTGATGGCTATGACACCTATCATCATTATTCTGCCATCTTATTGGCTGTTCCATCAGAAGATCACGTGGAAGGTTGTCTTGGGTGCATTGATCTCTGTTTTAGGCGTGAGCCTTTTCTTCCTTGGTTGAAAATAGATAAAAGAAGATATTCAGAATTTGACAAATCCAGCAACACTCGACTTTATCCAACAGCACAAAACAGATGATGTGCGCAGGTTGGCACTACAGGGTGGAAAGCATCCTGAGGTGGATCTGCACTATGCGCTGGAACAGATAGCCGGCTGGCAGAAGGCTCGTACGAAGCTGCCTTCATGGGCAGCACGTGACGGCATCATCTTTCCGTCGCATCTCGCTATGGAACAGTGTTCCAGTGAGGCAACAGCTATTTACAAAGCTCGGATAGCGGGTAGGGGACAGCGTTTTGTTGACCTTACAGCAGGATTTGGTGTCGATGCTGCTTTTATCGCCCAGGGGTTTCAACAGGCTGTAACCATCGAGCAGCAAGAGAAGTTGTGTGCCGTCACCTCTGAGAATTATAGATTGCTTGGTTTAAGTCAGGTAGAAGTACGTTGTGGTAACGGTGTCGAATACCTGCATTCAATGGATCATGCAGACCTTATCTTTATCGACCCTGCTCGTCGTGATGAACATGGAGGACGCACATACGGCATTGCGGATTGTACTCCCAATGTACTTGAGCTGCGGGAAGAACTGTTGGCTAAGGCCGATCGTGTCATCATAAAACTCTCGCCGATGTTGGATTGGCGTAAGGCTGTTGAAGATCTCAAGACTGTGAGTGAGGTACATATCGTATCGGTGGACAATGAGTGTAAAGAGTTGTTGCTGGTCTTGTCAGAGTCGGCAAAGCCTTTGCGAGTGTTCTGTGTTAATGATGATGATGTCTTTGTTTTCTCGCCTGCTCTTACAAAGACCGCTTCTCTGCCTCTCCCGTCATCAGATCTCCCTTTTCTCTATGTGCCCAATGCTTCTATCATGAAAGCGGGTTGCTTTGGTGAGTTGGCAGAACTGTTCAAGATGGCTCCACTCGACAGGAACAGTCATCTCTTTGTGTCAGATAGGGAGATTCCTGATTTTCCTGGCAGATGTTATAAAATAGAAAAGACAACTTCTATGAACAAACGTGAACTGAAAGAGGCGTTTACAGGTATTCGTCAGGCGAATATCGCTGTGCGTAACTTCCCGCTTTCAGTGGCAGAGTTGCGTAAGCGCCTGAAACTACAAGATGGAGGCGATATTTATATCTTCGCTACAACGGTGGCAGGTAAAGGTCATCAACTGTTGATCTGTCATAAATGAATCTGAAAACAAAAACGTTGACGATGCTTAGAGCATTGCCAACGCTTTTTCTTCTGCAGCTTCCATGATTTCCCGTTCACCAGGCCCTTTGTCGTTAATGCCACAAAGGTGGAGGATTCCGTGAATGATAACGCGATGGAGCTCCTCGTCATAAGGACGCCCAAACTTGTCGGCATTCGTAAAGACTGTGTCGAGTGAGATGACAAGATCACCGTTGAGCACCTTACCTTCTGAATAGTCGAAGGTGATAATGTCTGTGTAATAGTCATGGCCGAGGTACTCGTTATTTACCTCAAGGATCTTCTCGTCGTTGACGAACATATATCCTATCTCGCCAACTTTCTTCCCATAGGATTCTGCAACACGGTGAATCCAATTGGAAGTCTCACGCTTTTTGATATTGGGAAATTTAATCCCTTCTGAACTATAGGTTATCATCTGTCTATTAACTTTTCTTCTTAGGTAAGTAAGGACTGACATCAACACCGAAGTGTGACAGCTCGCGCAGGGCTGAGGATGAGACGCTAGCCAGCTCAGGCTCCGTGTAGAGCAGGATGGTCTCGATACCACCCAAACGGCGATTGAAATCAGCTTGCCATTGCTCGTATTCAAAATCACTCGCATTACGCACACCTTTTACGATGAATTGGGCATTTTCTGTTTTGGCAAACTCCATCGCCAGTCCGTGATAGGGTTTAACGCTGATGCGTGGCTCGTCGGCATAGAGGTCGCGAATCACTTGCATCCGTTCTTCGGCAGAGGGCATGTCAGGCTTATGCACATTGTCGCCCACAACACCGATAACCAGACGGTCGAACAAGGGGAGCACACGGCGTACGATAGAATCGTGGCCAATGGTAAAGGGATTGAAGCTTCCTACGAATATTCCTGTTCTTTCCATAATGCAATCAATTAATCAAAAAGGTTAGGTTCCATCGTGTTCCCACTATAAGGGTTACGTCCGAAATGACGGTAGGCGAGCTCTGTCACCATACGGCCACGTGGCGTACGCTTGATGAAACCCTCCATAATCAAGAATGGCTCATAGACCTCCTCTACAGTACCGGCATCTTCACCGATGGCTGTGGCGATGGTAGTGATTCCTACAGGACCACCACGGAACTTGTCGATGATGGTAAGCAGGATCTTATTGTCGATTTCATCGAGACCATATTGGTCGATATTCAGGGCAGTCAGGGCAATCTTGGAAATCTTTGTGTCAATCTTGCCATTGCCTTTCACCTGGGCGAAGTCTCGTACACGGCGCAAGAGGGCGTTGGCAATACGGGGCGTACCACGACTGCGACCTGCAATCTCTAGCGCTGCATCCTCTGTGATAGGTACACCAAGAATATTGGCTGAGCGCTCAATGATGGTCTGTAGGGTCTTGGGCTCATAATATTCAAGGTGCATGTTGATGCCGAAACGGGCACGGAGTGGGGCTGTCAGCAGACCACTACGAGTAGTTGCACCAACCAGTGTAAACGGATTCAGGTCAATCTGTATCGAACGGGCAGAAGGACCTTTGTCGATCATGATATCTATGCGATAGTCTTCCATTGCCGAATAGAGGTATTCCTCTACAACAGGCGACAGACGATGTATCTCGTCGATAAAGAGCACATCATTCTTCTCTAATGAGGTAAGGATACCTGCCAGGTCGCCGGGCTTGTCAAGTACAGGACCAGAGGTAATCTTAAACCCTACACCCAACTCGTTGGCAATGATATTCGAAAGTGTGGTTTTACCCAGTCCTGGAGGACCGTGCAGTAGGGTGTGGTCAAGTGGCTCGCCACGATACTTGGCGGCTTCAACGAATACTTCAAGATTCTCCACCACCTTCTTCTGTCCGCTGAAATCAGAGAAACTCAGGGGGCGCAGGGCATTCTCAAAGTCTTTCTCGCCTTGTGAGAACCGTTCTTCGCGTATGTCAAAATCTTCGTCCATCATGATGCTTTTTCGCTATCGGTTGCAAAAGTACGAAATTAATTTGTAATTCTGACTGTTCAACTCAAAAAACTGATGAGTGGAGCTTTTTATCTCACTCCGCCACCGCCTCCTCCACCAGAGAAGCCGCCTCCGCCGCCTCCCCATGATGAGTGTCCGCCACCGCCGCTGGAACGGTGTTCACGTGCAGCCTTGGATGCCACAGCGCTTGATGTACTGCGATGCAGTGTAGAGTAGATCAAAGGCAGTGTCATATTATCGGCCATCTGATTGGCCACCTGATCCATGTTGAAGTATTCGGGATTCACCTTCTTCATCTCTTTGATAACACGGTCGGCAATACCAAACAGAGTGGCGTAAACCATATAATCCTTCCACAGCTTCACCTCATCCACACCACGCTCGTCTAACAGCGTAAACTCTTTCAGGAACTTGCGCAGGCCGAATAGTTGGCGCACATCTTCCTCGCGATCCTTATATTTAGATATAGAGGTCTTGGTGTGTAGTGTGTTAATAAACGAGTCGGTGATACTTTGGTTGCAGGTACTCTTCATATACTGTTTCAGTTCCTGAGCCTCCAGTACTTTGTCACTGCCTGCTGCCTTTTTGAAAATACTGAAGATCTTACGCATCAGCACAGGCTGGTTGTCAAGGTCCTTTAACTGGTGTATCACAAAGTTCGGCTCCATCTCGCCTTTCATGTTGCGGCGCGTCTCAATGGTAATAGCCCCCAACTGTATGAGTTTCAGGATGCAGGCCGACATCAGATTGTTATAGTCCGTGTGCATATACTTATAGGCGTTCAATATGTTGTTTGCCTCCTGCAGATTACCATTCATTGGAATGTCGCGATACCACATCAGATCCTTGTTGACTCTGCGACGGGCACGCCATACGGTAACTATATGCCACATAAAGCCACCCACAGCTAACAGGGTTGAGCCACCATATATCAGGATAAAAATCACCCATTCAAACAATGTCATCTCCTCATCGTCGTCACCACCCACGTAATCGCTTCCCTCAAAGGCCTCATTTTTCTTGTTCTCAAACGTATCGTTCTCCCAAATGGTTGGCTCAAACATGCCTTTAGGGAACTGTACCATTATGTAGAGTCCGGCTTCTGAACTCATCGCTTGGGTGGTTTCTGCCACAATGGTGCCGTCCTCAAACCACAAATTACCCTCGAATCTGAATCCCCAGATACCACAGCTGTCCGGATTGATGACCATAGTCGTATCAGCAGTCATGATGGTTATCTTGGCGTGTTCAGGCTTGGGCGATACCGATGTGTCCAGAAAGACGTGGCGGATGGCATCGGCATCGGGGTAACCACGTACCAGTCCTGTGATGGTATAGCTGGTGACATAGGTTCGTTCGCCCTCTTCACCCAAACCCCAGCACAGCTCGTAACCGTTGTTTGTCGTAACAATGCCGCATTTGTATGTCTTCCAACCACGTAGCTCATCTACATCCCAGTCCACATTCAAAAACCGGGTTCCCGTTTCGTCGCTCACAGTCAGGTCTTTAACTTGGCTTTTACCCATATTGGCCAGGCCGATGTAACACTCTGTGCCTTCATCGTCGATATACATCACTCGCTTTTCGGTAATGCGGGCATCGCCGTTCTTGCTTAATACCACTTTGATGTTAAGATCGTAGAGGTTTGGATATGAAAATACACTTGTAGCTGATACCAACAGCCCCAGCAACAGACAGATCTTAATGCTTAACGGTTTCATCGTCATTATAATACCTCTTTTCTCGTTATTTATTCTTTAAATGTAGCTTCGGTTTGCAAAGGTATGAAAAAGGTATGGTAGTCCAAAAAGCAAAGCGTTAATATGAGTTAAATGCCGGATCGGGCCTAAAATTTTTATGTTAGGTTATTGATGATATTCTGGAAATTTTGTATCTTTGCAACCGATTTCGGTTGTCCAAAACGGACAACTTTTTGAGATTAAAAAACAAAAAAGTTTCCCAAAACGGATAACTTGCAACCAGGTTCATTGCCAAAACATTAACAATAACAATACAAATGGAGATTAAAAACTTTACAATCACCAAGCGAGACGGATCGAAAGACCAGTTCTCATTAGACAAGATTATGAATGCTATCGTAAAGGCATTCGACAGTGTTAATTGCCCTGCGGATTTAGGAACTATTTCTAAGATCCTCAGCCATCTGGATATCCACGATGATATCACTGTGGAGAACATTCAGAATCAGGTGGAAGAGGCTCTCATGCGTGAAGGCTTCTATCAGGTTGCTAAGTCATTCATTCTCTATCGTCAGTTGCACTCAGAGGATCGCGACACTTTGGAAAAGATGATGTTCCTCTCTGAATACACGGAGTCGGTAAACGCAGCCTCTGGCTCGAAATATGATGCCAATGCCAATGTGGAGCACAAGAATATCGCGACGCTGATTGGTGAGTTGCCGAAGTCGAACTTTATCCGTTTGAATCGCCGTCTCTTGACCGACCGTATCAAAAAAATGTACGGTAAGGAATTAGCAGATGAATATATTAACAAACTGACACACCATTTTATATATAAGAACGACGAGACGTCCTTAGCTAATTATTGTGCCTCTATCACCATGTATCCTTGGCTGATTGGTGGTACGGTAGCTATCGGTGGTAACTCTACGGCACCAACTAACCTCAAGTCGTTTGCAGGTGGTTTCGTCAACATGGTGTTTATGGTCAGCTCCATGCTGAGTGGTGCATGTGCGACACCGGAGTTCCTGATGTATATGAACTACTTTATCGGCAAGGAGTACGGCCTTGACTACTACAAGCGTGCTGATGAGCAGGCAGACCTTAGTACGAAGAAGCGTACGATTGATAAGGTGATTACCGATTACTTCGAGCAGATTGTCTATACACTGAACCAGCCGACAGGTGCCCGTAACTATCAGGCTGTGTTCTGGAACATCGCCTACTATGACAAGTACTATTTTGACAGCATCTTCGGTGAGTTCTACTTCCCCGATGGTTCAAAACCCGACTGGGAGGGACTCTCTTGGTTGCAGAAGCGTTTCATGAAGTGGTTCAACCACGAGCGTACAAAGACCTTGCTGACCTTCCCTGTAGAGACGATGGCTTTGCTCACCGACGAGAATGGTGACTGCAAGGATCCAGAGTGGGGTGACTTTACGGCAGAGATGTATGCTGAGGGACACTCGTTCTTTACCTATATGAGTAATAACGCTGACTCACTGAGCTCTTGCTGTCGTCTGCGTAACGAGATTACCGACAACGGATTCAGCTACACGCTTGGTGCTGGTGGTGTAAGTACTGGTTCAAAGAGTGTGCTGACCATCAACCTGAACCGTTGTATCCAGTATGCTGTCAACCACGAGTTGAATTATCTCGATTACCTGGGAAGCATCATCGACCTTTGTCATAAGGTACAGCTGGCCTATAATGAGAACCTGAAAGAGCTGCAGGCTCATGGCATGCTGCCTCTCTTCGATGCAGGATATATCAATATCGGACGTCAGTATCTCACCATCGGTATCAACGGTCTGGTTGAGGCTGCTGAGTTTATGGGACTGAAGATCACGCCTAACGACGATTACCTGCACTTCGTACAGGGTATCCTTGGCCTGATTGAGAAGTACAACAAGCAGTACCGCACCAAGGACGTGATGTTCAACTGCGAGATGATTCCTGCAGAGAACGTGGGTGTCAAGCATGCCAAGTGGGATCGCGAGGATGGTTACTTCGTGCCACGTGACTGTTATAACAGCTATTTCTATGTGGTTGAGGACGACTCACTGACCATTATCGACAAGTTCAAGCTGCATGGTGCACCTTATATTGAGCACCTGACGGGTGGTTCGGCTCTCCACATGAACTTGGAAGAGCACCTCTCGAAGGAGCAGTATGCCCATCTGCTGAAAGTGGCTGCTATTGAAGGTTGCAACTACTTCACATTCAACATCCCCAATACCGTTTGTAATGACTGCGGGTATATCGACAAACGCTACTTGAAGGAGTGCCCTCACTGCCATTCTAAGAATGTTGACTATATGACCCGTATCATCGGTTACCTGAAGCGTGTGAGCAATTTCTCACAGGCCCGTCAGGAAGAAGCTTCACGCCGTTATTACGCAATGGCCGACAGATAACAATGTTGAAGTACGTCAATACAGGAATCGTATTTCAGGAGATACCCAACGAGGTGACACTGGCAATTAACATTTCTAATTGCCCGTGTCACTGTCCTGGGTGTCATAGCCATTATCTTTGGGAAGATATCGGACTGCCGCTGAATACAGATGCTATTGATAGCTTTGCCGCTGAATACGGTAAAGACATCACTTGTATCTCTTTCATGGGAGGCGATAATGATCCCAAGGGTGTCAATCAACTGGCCCAGTATATCCACGAGGAACACCCTGAATTCAAAGTGGCTTGGTATAGTGGAAAGACCATTATCTCACCTAAAATAAACAAACAAGATTTCGACTATATCAAGATAGGCCCCTACATCAGACATCTTGGTCCTTTGAAGAAGCCTACAACAAACCAGCGGTTGTATCGCCAGAACGAGACAGGTACTTTCGAGGATATCACTCCTCTTTTCTGGCGGAAATAGCTTCTGCTTCTTTGTCGTGCGCCAAATCCATCAACTTTTGTTTGTTGAGGATGACAATCTGTTTTCCGTTAAGCTGGATGACACCGTCAGAAGCAAACTCTTTCAGACATCTTTGTAGAGAGAATTTTTGGATGGCGAACGATTCCGCTATCTCCTGACGTGATTTCTGCAACATAAAGTTATCGGAATTCTTCTGTTTCGACAGCTCTAACAAGTAAATGGCCACCTTCTCTCTGACGGTATGAAGTGTCAGCATACGTACCTTGCGTGCCAGATTGTCGCAGAATCCAGACAAGAGCTGGATGAAGTTGAATCTGAAACGCTCGTCAATGTTGAGAAGCATCTGCATGGAGCGAGGTGTTATTCGGAGAATCGTTGTCGGCTTGTTGGCCATCAAATTGACAGGAATGGTTTTGTTCTTGCCAAAGATAAAGGCGGAGTTCATCAACTCGCCTGGCGACCTGGTTGTGATTTGCATATACTTACCCGACGGCCCCTCCATTCGGGCAATAATCTCACCAGTTATCACAATGTCTGCAAACTTACATAGTGCTCCTGCTGGCAAATATACCTCTTTCTTATCAATTTTGATGAGTTGATAAGAAATATTTTCCATCATCTGTTCAATGTCTTTAACAGCAAACCCGTCAAAAAGTGGGCATCGCTGTAAGGCTTTTAGTACATATCTTTCCATCTATTTGTATTATATCTCACGATGCAAAGATAGGCAATTTAATTTAAAAGATGCATATTTTGCTGATAAAAAACCTTTTTTATGATTTTTTTCTTTAACTTTGCGCCGACAATAGCTTAAAATCACTCACAAACTTAAAATTCATGACGTAACATGAGAACTAATATGCTGTTATTATTCTGCTTGACGGCAATGGCTGTCTCAGCAGGCAACTATGAGGTAAGCTCACCTAATGGAAAGGTGAAAGTTACGGTTAATACTGATGCTGCTGTGCAGTGGTCGGTTGATTATGACGGTCGCCAGGTATTGTTACCTTCCACGATTGACATCCGTCTGGTGCAAGGTAAGAAAACCCATGGTTTGGGAACGGTAGGGAAGGTGGCCAAACTCTCTGTGAATAATAGTTTTAAGAATCCTTTCTATAAGCGCCTGACCGTCAGCGATGAGTATGGACAGCTGTTGCTCTATACCACCCAGAAGTTTACCATCGAGGTACGTGCTTATAATGATGGAGCAGCCTATCGTCTGATAACCAAGGAGAAAAAAGCAGCTCAGGTGGCCGATGAAACCGTGGAATTCTGTTTTGCCGACGACTTTCCTGCCTTTATCCCTTATGTCAACGACAATCGGGCAGGAGAGCGCTATTGCTATTCCTTCGAGTCCTATTATGATGAAGTCCCGCTGTCAAAGATGTACCCCGATTCGCTGGCCATCACCCCGTTGGCAGTCTGCCTGCCAGACGGCATGAAGGCTATCGTGATGGATGCTGGTGTAGAGAACTATCCGGGCATGTTTTTGAAAAAGGCGTCTGAACCTCGTGCCGACAAAACGTGCCGATTTCATCGCTAAGTTGAATGGTGAACAGGCACTTCCCTGGCGTGCTGTTGTCATTACCGAACGGGATGCTGATATCCTTAACAACGACATGGCGCAGCGACTTGCTCCTGCCTGTCGTATCTCCGATATCTCTTGGATCCAGCCTGGCAAGGTGGCTTGGGACTGGTGGAACAGCTGTAACATTACTGGTGTTGACTTCAAGTCGGGCATGAATACCGACACCTATTTATATTATATAGACTTTGCCGCCAGGAATAAGATCGAATACATCATTATCGATGAAGGTTGGAGTGGCAAGGAGTCGCTGATGGAAGACCTGAGTCCTGATATCGATCTGCCCCGTCTAATCGCATATGGACGGGAAAAAGGGGTGGGCATCATCCTGTGGTCCAGTTGGCGGAACCTCATTGGCAGTGATCCCGAAAAAGGTGCTGCCGTCACTGAGACGGTTATGAAACACTATGCTGATATGGGCATCAAAGGCTTTAAGGTGGATTTCTTCGATCGTGATGATCAGCAGGTTATTGCTTCAGCTTATCAGGTGGCTGCCTGTGGCGCTCGTCACCATCTGTATCTCGATTTCCACGGACTGAAGCCCTTTGGTATTCAGCGTGCCTATCCGAATATCTTTAATTTCGAGGGTGTGAAGGGTTTGGAGAACTCCAAGTGGGAGCCCCGTGTAGGCGATGGTCCGCTTCACAACCAACCCCGCTACGATGTGACAGCACCCTATCTGCGTATGCTTGCAGGCCCGATGGATTACACACCTGGTGCGATGGTCAATGCCATGAAGGATAACTTCTTTGGCAACAACGACCACCCGATGAGTCAGGGCACACGTGTTCATCAGATGGCGATGTACACCACCTTCGAGGCGCCGCTTCAGATGCTGGCTGACAGTCCGACAAAATACATGCAGAATCAGGAATGTACCGATTTCATCGCACAAATCCCCACCACATTCGATGAGACTATGGCTCTCGACGGACAACTGGGTGAATATACTGTGATTGCCCGTCGCAAGGGTACAACGTGGTATGTAGCTGCTATGACAGACTGGACGGCACGCGACCTTACCATCGACCTCTCTTTCCTTGAAGAAGGACAGTTCGCTGCCGATATCTTTGCCGATGGTGTAAATGCTTTGAAAGATGGTACAGACTATAAGCATACTCAGCAGACGGTGTCAGGCCGTAGTCAGTTGCAGGTTCATCTCAGCAGTGGCGGTGGTTGGACTGGTATCTTCAGAAAACAATAAGAACAGAGCATAAAACATGAGAAGAAAGTTATTAACGGCACTGCTCACCCTGGTGTGTTCGGGTGCCTTTGCAATTAAGACCGTACCCATCAAGGGTAGTATCATCAGTCCTACGGACAAGTTCATTCAGTACACAGGGCGTATCAGCTTTGCCAATCCTGAACGTCCCGCCTGGAACTTCCCTGGTATTCAAATCATTGCGTCGTTCGAGGGCACCTCGTTGCGTATGATAGCCAAACCCCGTAGTGGCTATTTTATGGCTCAGATCGATCAGGCAGAACCTTTCAAGGTGGCTTTCCGTGGGGAGCGCGACTCTGTGGTGACTCTTGCCACAGCACTTCCTAATGGCGTGCATACAGTCAGACTGATGTATGCCATCGAGGGCTATGAGTTCTTCCCAGAGTTCTGGGGCTTCGTGCTCGACAAGGGCAAAAAGCTGGTGGAAACGCCAGCTCTCCCCACCAGAAAGATCGAATTCATCGGTAATTCCATCACCTGCGGTTATGGCAACGAAGGATTGAAAAAGGAGGAGGGTTTCGATTATGCCACCGAGAATCACTATTACTCTTACGCATCCATCGCAGCCCGCAACCTTGAAGCCCAGCACTGGGTGGTGGCTCGCAGCGGCATCGGTGCCTATCGTAACTATGGTGAGGCCAAGACGGGTTCACCTGGTTCTTGCATGCCTATGCAATACGAATATACGGGCTATGCCTGGAAACCTGAACTCCGCAAGGAGGCGACTTTCCTCAGTGAAAAGTGGGATTTCAGCCGTTATCAGCCCGATGTGGTCTGCATCAATCTTGGCACCAACGATACTTCAACGGACAACTATGACCTGAAGCTCCTGAAACAGGGCTATCAGAAGCTCCTGAAGCAGGTGCG
>ONAE01000006.1 GCA_900315695.1 uncultured Prevotella sp.
ATTGTTAAATACCGACCCAGCCGGAGCCTTTCGCACAATTTCCTCCAGAACCATATTCTCATACTCACTGTCTGGAAGCAGTTTGTTGAGATTATCCACATACGCCTGAAGATGTTTCCCATGATGGAAACCAATTGTCTCTTTACTAATCACCGGTTCCAATGCCTCCGGTGCATACGGCAATGCCATCAATTCATATTTCTTCATATCAATAGTTTTAGTTTGTTCTTACTCCTACCATCTTCCTTCTTACATTATACATCTTTAGGCCATCTTTGTGGCACATACCCATAATACCCCCTCAAAAACCGCTGCACCGCCTCCTGCTGGCGCTGCTGGTTCTGCATCCACTCATTGTATTCCCTCAACAGACGCTGAAAGTGTTCTGCTCTCTCCTGCCCGTCGATGGAGTTACACATCTGCTCTGCTATTTGAGGAGGGAAGTTATTCCTGATGAGAGCCTTCTGCGCCTCATTAGCAATCTTATTCCCTACAATGTTATATAAGTCCTGTATGGTAACACTTATCTTTACGCCCTCATCGAGGTCAAGACATTGCACAGCGGCGCCTCAACCAGTTCCTTCAGCTCGTCAAGACTCATCCGCTTCAGTATAGCATTAGTGGCACAAAGCCCCAGTGCCCCAGGAACCTCACCCGTATATTATTTCCAGCTACACCAGTCATAATCGCCCACCTTGCTCACTATCCCAGCCTTCGTCGGGTTCTGATGGATGTATCTCAGCAACGTCACAAAGTAAGCCATATCGTTCACCGGTTCGCTCTTAAAACGGTCTTGGAACACGTGGCCAGAGCGAGAGTACTTCTGATTATAGTACATGGCATACATCACAGTCAGATGCTTGATGGTGCAGCCTATATCCTCCTGATTCACGCGCAGCAACAAATGTACATGGTTCGACATCAGACAGTAGGCATAAAACGTGCAGAGAGGCGGCAGGCGGTTGCCCAGATCATCATACTGTTCCAGCATCTGCTGCATGCATCTGAGCATACGCATATAGTCCTCCGCATCCTCGAAGATATCCTGCCTGTTGATGCCCCGAAGCATCACGTGGTAGATACCCGTTCCCGATTCCTTCCTCGCCTGTCGCGGCATATATCACTTAATGACTTTTATTCCTTACAGGATACTTCTAGGGGCTACGCCGGTGCTGGTGGATTCGGAGCCTGATACGTGGAATATCGATCCGGAGTTGCTGGAGGAGGCGATCCTTGACCGCAAGGCTAAAACTGGTAAGTATCCAAAAGCTATCGTGCCTGTGGCGCTGTATGGTATGCCGTATAAGGCTGATCGTATCATGGAGATTGCGAATAAGTACGGCATCCCTGTGGTGGAGGATGCGGCTGAGGGCTTTGGTTCTCGCTACAAGGGGCAGATGCTGGGTACGTTTGGTAAATATGGCGTACTGTCGTTTAATGGTAATAAGATGATTACGACTTCTGGTGGTGGCGCGCTGATTACGGAGGATGAGGAACACTGGCGTGAGATTATGATGTATGCCACTCAGTATCGTGAGAGCTATCCATACTATCAGCATGAGAAGATTGGCTACAACTACCGTATGTCCAACATCTGTGCTGGTATCGGTCGTGGTCAGATGACGGTGGTTGACCAGCACTTAGCACACCACAAGCACGTGCAGGCTCTCTATGAGGATCTGTTGAAGGATGTGCCAGGAGTACATGTGCACTCGCAGCCGAATCCGAGATCTCTCGACTACGCTCGAGATGACAAGGAGGAAGTGCCTGTTTACGATTCTAACTATTGGCTTTGCACCATTACTATTGATGAGGATGTGAAGGTGAAAGGGCAGGAGAATGCCTATAAGACTATCGTGACTGGAGCTGTTGGTGGTGCTGCAGGTGTCATCCATGCAGCAGAGTCTGCTCATACCGACTGTGAGCCTAATGCCAATGTAGAAGCTATGCGTGTAGCACTCGACAAAGCGCAGATTGAGGCTCGCCCTGTGTGGAAGCCGATGCATAAGCAGCCCTGTTATAAGGATGTTCCTGCTTATGTAAATGGGGTATCCGAAGCCATCTTCAAAGTGGGTATGTGTCTGCCTGCAGGGCCGTATGTCTCGGACGATGATGTCAAGTACATTGTCGAAACCATTAAAGCTGCGATTGAGCGAGCATAAAGCAAAGTTCACTTTAGCCTTATCGAGTGTAAGCAGGTTCGAGCAAAGCTCAAGGCAAACATCATGTCATGAGATACCTTAAGGCCCTTGGGCAAATTTGTGCCTACTTATTTTGGCCGCAGTGGGGGAAGAAGAAATCCGATTGTCGATAAGACAGTCGGATTTCTTTATATAGATTATTTTACTTGTGTACCCATTGCATCTACCCAAGCAGAACCATTCCACCAAATAGTTCTTGCAGGTGATATGTCTGTACAAAAAGTGCTATACCCTATAGGCATAGGGCTAAAAGAAGGTCTTTTCTTTCCGTGTAATATAGTATTAATGTCAGGAATCAGAATGTCCTGTAATGAAATAGTATCTCCGTCCTTATAAATTCTTGGTCCAGCCACAATCTCATCGTCTTTGTTACTCTTCATTAATAATATATTTCTCCCTGTAGCATAAGGATTCTGTTTGAATACAACGAGCCCTCCCTTATAAGCGTCATAACTAGATTGCCTTCCAGAACCATTAACGTAAAAACCGATATTACCAGATCCCGTTGCATAGAATACGGCGGTTAATGGTGCAATAGAAGTGATTGAAGTTTCTGCTGTATAGGACAAATTAGAAATAGAGATTTTGGAACCGATAATATTTCCTTTTCTGAATGATTTGTTATCAGAACTATCTGGCCCAATATTATATTCTTTAAATACCACAAAAGTCCCATAATCTTCTGCAGGAATCCAATTTAGATTAAAACCTTTAAATGTATCAATATAACAATAATATATAACAGAATCATCTGTAAAATCATTAAAATGGTCACTTGCATATAAGATACATCTTGATAAAAATACTTTAACCTTTTCATTAAAGAAGTTGTTTTTAATGGTTACTACATTAGCCGAGTGTGTATTTTTGACTGTTATAGCGGTTTTACCGTTAGCCTCAAAGTAATTGTTTGTTATTGTAGTGCTTCCTTTTACTGTATGAACATATATCGGAGAAGGCTGTCCTTCCAAGATATTGTTATCAATAATAACAGGCCCTAATGCGTTATTAATATAAATACATTTTCTTCCACCTTGCTCTAGATTACAATCTTTTATTATACAGTTGACAAGGGTCTGGTGAGATGCTGTATCAGAATCTGCAAATACAACACTGTTACAATTATATGCCAAACATTTGCTAACTGTCAAATCTCCAACCATAGTATTTGCATAATCGGCAAATATATAAATGCAATATCCAAGACCTACAAATTCACACTCCTCAACAATAGAAACTCTTCCTGGAGCTCCAGCGGCACTACATTTTATAAACGATGATGAACTTGATGATAGTCCTATAACTTTTATATTGTGAATTGCAAAATTACAGAATTTCGCAGTTCCACTTCCAGCTCTACCTATCATTTCAAAAGAAGTGTTAGCTCCCATAACAATAAGAGAAGGTGATGTTGGAGTAGAATGTCCAGAACCACCAAGAAGTTCCCTACTGTTATGATGATAACCAATAATATTAAGGTCGTATTCTGTTGTGATTTTTGTGCCAATATAATACTGGCCTACAAGATTGATGTGCATACCGTTGTAATACCGGCCAATCAAATCAATTGCTCTTTTAAATGCAAAAGCATTGTCTGTTCCTGTTTTAGTTTCCTCATCAAAGTCAGATACACCACCAACCCATCTAACATCTATATATGGTAACTCAAAACCTCTCCCAAGAGTATTATTAAAGATATTGTAAGTAACATCAGTATTAATCTTTGTCCTTGTACCAGTAACTTTGTATGTATTACCAGTAGCATTCATAATACTCCCCCCTTCAAACTGTAAGATACAATTCTCTGGAATAGTAATATCCTCTGCCAGCACAAAGTCATATTGAATGATAAAGATGGTGTTGGCATTTGGTACTCGGTGACCTGCCTCGCCCTTATAGAACATGTCCTGAGTAAGGGTGTTCACATTGTTTACCATGTTCTTCTCAAGAACAATCCTTCCCATACCGTCGTTGGAATATTCTCTTGTAGCTGCAGCGGCTTCTACAGTCAAACTTGAAAAACTAATAGATAAACATGCCAGAATAGCAAAAATGAATTTCTTCATAATGAAATTGGGTTTTAGTAATTTGTGGCAAAGATATATAATTATTTGCAATCTTGCAAGGATTAGATGTTTTTTGTTAGATGCCAAACGCCGTCCGGATTAACTCATACCGATCTCTCAGCTCCATGCTTACGTTATTATAGTACTATATGTAGTTTATTGAATGCTTACAGATCAGTTTCTGCTCCTTTTGTTATTTTCCATACTTGCCGTCCTTCGCCTCAAAGATCGTGCTCGGCTCATGTACCTCTATCGAGTGCCAGGCTCCAAGAGGTACTTGTATGCCAAATATCTTTTCTCGCGGACAAACCCTGAATCGAGCCACCTCTGCAAAGCACGTCTCGTCAGCAGCGTTCTCACCATCATGAATAGGTCCACCTGCATCCATATTAGGCAGTTCTTCATAGAACACCCAATCCAAACACCCTTCAAGACAAATCACACTCTCTGATGTTTTCAGATGCCGGTGTATCGGCACACGCGTCCCAGGCTCCAGGGCATTCAACATCCTTTGGCTCGTATCCTCTGCAGTAGTCCTTAGGTCAAAGTTCCGCCTAAGCCTCTCTGACTCCTTCGCTTTCTGATGCAGCTCAGAAAGCAGTTCCTTATTGATCAATTGAACATCCATCGTCTCCAAACCATGTCATTTCTTCAGCGATGCCAGATACTCCTCATGCAAATGATAATACTTCATCTTGAAGAGAATATATGCCACTCCTAACACCGACGCCACACACACGAAATAAATCCAGTGCGCCACAACCGTGTTTGGAATCAGATAAATCAATCCAAGGCTCACCGCCAATTGTAAACACATATACAGCAAACTCACCTTCACATGCCCAATCTTCAGCTCATTCACCATCAGCTGATAAGCATGTTTCCGATGCGCTTCCCCCAGGTTCTCATGCAGCATCACGCGATGACAGATCGTCAATACGCCATCCACGCCATAGACCAACAATAACAGAAGCAGATAAGTGATATCACCCGTCAGGAAGATCAACCTGCCAAGTGCAAACAGCATGATAAACGCGATACCAATCGATCCCACATCCCCGGCAAAGCATTTCGCCTTACCCTTCGGTCTGAAATTGAAGATGCAAAACACCAACACCCCAATAACCGCCACAATCAGATACGAGGGCTCGATAAAAGCCCCCTCTGCGAGAGATCCATTCACCAACAACAGTGGAATCAGCACCGCCAGACTATACCCTGCCGTAATCCCATTAATCCCATCCATAAAGTTGATGATATTCGTGCCCCCTACACATACAATCAGCGAAACCAAAAAGAGCAACGCCCCCCAGTACCAGTTACCCGAAGAAAAAAGTCCTGCTCCACTGATGATTGGATACAGCATCAATGCCATCGCCAAAAACTGAACCACAAGTCTCACAGAGTCCGGCAACGACTTTACATCATCCCAGAAACTCACCCCCGCAATCATAATCAGACCAACCAAGAACGGCAGATAATCCCGCAACGTGGCCCAATCACCCTGCGCCGCCATCATCCCAGCCCAGGCAATCATTGAGATCGCGAAGATAATGCCACCACCACGAAGCACAATCGTCGAATGCGATGACCGCTCATTGGGTTTATCGATGATATTAAAGTGGTCCGCTATGCGGAAGTAAATTAGCTCCGATAATAATAGTAAAACCGCTATAATTATGTATTCTGTCATATAGTAAATTAGCTTTCCGCGAAGCTCTTGATAGTCTCCCTAAGCCCATCCTTAGCTCTCACAGGCATCTCCTTCATACCCAGGGCGGCCTTGATCTTGGCGTTGGATACCACATAGTTCTCGGTCAGTTTCTGCATGCGCTGGGTGTTCAGGGGCAGGTGGAGCACGTCACCAATCTTGGCAAAGCCGTTCATCAGGTCGCGGGGGATGTTCCAGATATGCGCCTTCTTGCCTAGAGCATTGCATATCACCTCAATCAGTTCGTTGGTGGATAGTGCCTCATCATCACCCATGTGATAGATGCCGCAGGGCACATCCTTGGTCAACAATCCCTTGATCACCTCCTGCAGATTACCGATGCTCGTAAACGAACGTCTGTTCTTGAAGGCACCAAGTGGCCAAGGCATCCCTTTGCTCACCACACCATAGAGCAAGTTCAGATTACCCTTGTTGCCAGGACCGTGAATCATACACGGACGCATGATGTACACCTTCTTTCCATCCGCCACAGCATCCTCATCCGTAAAGTTATGGAACGGGCGCTTCAATGCCACCGGTGCAAATTTCTCAATGATATAGTTCTCTGCCGCAATCTTCGATTCTCCATAAGGCCCTACAGGTGTAGGGATGCATTCCTCTGTCAGGAACTCACCTTCCACTCTATCTGCCGCACTCTTCACCGTTGAGAACTGTATGAACTTCTTGGCAGTAGGATGTGCCAAATACCAGTCGAATATTTTCTGCGTCAAGCCGGTATTCACCTTGAAATACACATCTGCCGCACTCTGATTCTTCACATCGTGCGCCTTACCAGCCAAGTGAATGATGGCATCCACATTAGGAATTTCCTTACCATCCAGATGCTCCCATCCGAAAGTGAATTTCACCCCATCTTTCTGCGGCGCAATAATATCCAGTCCAAATATCTCGTGCTCCTTCGAAAGCGCCTTCACCAGATTCGAGCCCACAAACCCGTGGACACCAGTAATCAGAATTTTCATTTTGCATTATTCTCCAATCAATTCTTTAACGAGATCGGCATACTTACTAGTCACAATCTCTTTTGTATAGCTCTCTTGTATGGCCTTCAATCCTCGCTTACCCATCTTCCGAAGATCTTCCTTCGTTACATGGTGTAACCATTCTGACATCTCTTGTACCTTTTTCACCGAATCCTTTTCTGTCACGATTTTAACGCATCCCTTATCCTCCAAGAAATTAACGATTGGTGTATTCTTTCCAGAAAGCACCAACAGCGGTCTTTCACAGGCCATAATTGTATATACCTTTGAAGGAAATCCATCACCTTCCATCTTTGGGCTCATAAAGATAAAATTGATGTCACTATAAGATAGAATATATGGCATTAAGTTTCTAGGCTGGTAAGGTAAAACCCTAACATTCCTCAAACCACGCTTTTGTGACTCCTCTTCAAGATATTGTTTCTTGACGCCTTCTCCAATAATGACATACTCGACCTCTATATCCTGTGTCTTCTCCGCCAACTCCAATAGAGGATCCCAGTCTTGAGCAAAACCTATATTACCAGCATAAAGCAATTTGATCTTATCATTAACAGGAAAAGTATTTTTATCCAAATATCCTTCCCATTGATATTCATGATACAATTCTGTATCTACAAAATTGGGGATGATTCTGAGTTTACTCTTATCCTCAAACCGATCTATTATGGTATCATGAAAAACCTGATCAATGGTTGTCACTGTATCTGAACCATTATACACTTTATGCTCTAACCAACTCAACGCATTCTGAGCCATACCTGGCTTTAACTTCAAAATATCAGGGTAGATTTCCTGCACATTATACACAACCTTGCAACCTTTCACCTTACCTAAGATGAGATTAATTGCACCAATCGTCAATGGTGGTGATGGAGATAATATCAAATCAACTTTCTTAATGCATAGTCCCAGTATAAGTGCCACTATATGCCAATATACAAACCCCCAAAGACGCAATAAGGTACTCTTGAACTTTTTCTGGGGCACATGGTACACTGTGATGCCGTTAAAGTTGCTCACTTTGCATATGCCCCACACTTTCCAATGAAGAGGCTGCTCGGCCAACTGTTCATGCACCAAATTAAAATGTGGCGTCGCAGTAAGTACCACGACGTCATATCCTTGCTCTTTTAGCTTCAACGCGATATCATTATACAGGTATGCTGTCGAGACACCGTCCGGACTAAAAATCAAGCTATGTATTAATACTCTTTTCATTTAAAACTTACGCCAGACCATCTTATTAACAATCCCGACATAGCTCTGGATAATCTTCACAACCTTGGTAGAGACATTCTCCTCTATGTAATCAGGTACAGGAATACCATAGTCACCATTCTGATTCATGGTAACTGCTGTATCTACTGCCTGAAGCAGACTAGCCTCATCTATACCCGCTATAAAGAAACATGCCTTATCGAGGGCCTCGGGGCGTTCAGTCGAAGTACGAATGCAGATGGCAGGGAAAGGATGACCTACACTCGTAAAGAAACTGCTTTCCTCAGGAAGTGTTCCAGAATCACTCACTACTGCAAAAGCGTTCATCTGCAGACAATTGTAGTCGTGGAAGCCAAGAGGTTCATGCTGGATGACACGCTTATCGAGAACAAAACCAGAAACCTCCAGTCTTTTGCGACTACGAGGATGACAACTATACAATATTGGCATGTCGTACTTTTCTGCCATCTTATTGATCGCTGTGAAAAGACTCATAAAGTTCTTCTCAGTATCGATATTCTCTTCACGGTGAGCAGAGAGCAGGATATACTTACCCTTCTCCAAACCAAGACGCTTGTGAATATCGCTGGCTTCAATCTCTGCCAGATTCTGATGCAGTACCTCAGCCATGGGCGAACCTGTAACATAGGTACGTTCCTTAGGTAAACCACAATCTGCCAAATAGCGGCGTGCATGCTCAGAGTATGCCATATTCACATCGCTTATAATATCCACGATACGGCGATTGGTCTCTTCTGGCAGACACTCATCCTTACAGCGATTACCAGCCTCCATGTGGAAGATTGGGATATGTAGGCGTTTGGCACCAATTACAGATAGACAAGAGTTCGTATCACCTAACACCAATACTGCATCAGGCTTGGTCTCTACCATTACCTTATAGCTCTTATCGATGATATTACCCATGGTTGCCCCCAGGTCATCACCTACTGCCTCCATATAAATATCAGGATCTGCAAGTTTCAAATCCTTGAAAAATACCCCATTCAGGTTATAATCATAGTTCTGTCCTGTATGAGCCAATAGACAATCAAAATACTTGCGACACTTATTAATCACCGCTGCCAGTCTGATAATCTCTGGGCGAGTGCCCACGATAATCAGCAGCTTCAGCTTTCCATTATTCTTAAACTGTTTCATAATATGTATCCGGTTTGTTTGGATTAAATATCTCGTTACAATACATCACTGTCACGAGATTTTCTGTTTCACTTAGGTTAATGATGTTATGCGTATATCCTGGCAACATGTGCACACACTGGATGTTATCGCCATTCACCTCAAACTCAATGATTTCATCAGAGCCAATTTTACGCTCTTGTATTAATCCATGTCCAGCCACGACAATGAAGAACTCCCACTTCGTATTATGCCAGTGCTGCCCTTTGATAATGCCAGGTTTTGAGATGTTGATGCTTACCTGCCCTGCATTCAAAGTATGTATCAACTCGGTAAACGACCCACGATCATCCACATTCATTTTTAACGGAAAAGCCACCTTCTCCTTCGGCAGATACGACAAATAAGTAGAGTACAGCTTTTTCTCAAATGAGCCCTCTGGGATCTCAGGAATCATCAGGGTCTTGGGCTGTTCTGCAAACTCATGAAGCAGTTCCACAATCCTACCCAGCGTCACCTTATGCGTCACAGGGCAGTAGCAATATCTACCCAAGCCAGACCTTTGATGGTCTGAGGTGGGAACCACCTCTAAACCGTTGAACTCACAACGGTGCTCTTTCCCCTCTAAGGCATCGAGCATCTCCTCCACCAAATCATCAATATACAAAAGTTCCAGTTCTACTGAAGGATCATTCACCTTTATTGGCAAATCATTTGCAATATTATTGCAGAACGTAGCAACTGCCGAATTGTAGTTGGGCCGGCACCACTTGCCAAATAAATTTGGGAAACGATAGATTAACACCCTTGCCCCAGTCTCTTCCTGATATTTCAGGAACAAGTCTTCCCCTGCCTTTTTGGAACGACCATATTCAGAATCACCAAATCTTCCAGCCAAAGAAGCCTGTTGGCTCGAAGACAACATGACGTTACATCTGTTATTATGTTTTTTTAAAGTATCCAACAAGGACGATGCAAACCCGAAGTTCCCTACCATAAATTCAGTGGTTTCCTTTGGCCTATTCACTCCTGCCAGATTGAAAACGAAGTCTGCTTTCTGGCACCAATCCTGAAGTTGCTCTGGAACAGAATCAATGTCATACTCCCAGACTTCGCTAATCTGCAAGTTCGGACGAGTTTTATCCTTCCCATCCTTGATATTCCTTAGTGCGCAACAAAGGTTCTTTCCAACAAACCCTTTGGCCCCTGTAACTAGAATCCGCATTACTTCACAATATTAGGAATACCATTCAGCTCATTCTGGATATACTCCAAAGAAGCAATCTTTGCCTTGGTTTGCTCTAGATTCAAACGTCGCGTGTTATCACTGTTGAATTCTTCAATGCTAGCACGCTTGGTATCTCCTTCTTTGAAATACTTATCGTAGTTCAAATCACGGTTGTCAGCCGGAACACGATAGAAGTTGCCCATATCTTCAGCCTTGGCACACTCCTCCTTGGTAAGCAATGTCTCATACATCTTCTCACCATGACGAATACCAATCACTTTGATTTCCTCTTTCTTACCACCAAACAATTCGCAAACAGCTTCTGCCTGCGTCTGGATGGTGCAAGCGGGAGCCTTCTGCACCAGAATATCTCCATTCTGCCCATTTTCAAAGGCAAAGAGTACCAGATCTACAGCCTCTTCCAACGACATGATGAATCGTGTCATTTTCGGTTCTGTCAAAGTAATAGGATTACCTTTACGAATCTGATCTATCCAAAGAGGGATCACACTTCCGCGAGAGCACATCACATTACCATAGCGAGTACAGCAAATCTTGGTATCGCCACTCAGACGGCTCTTGGCAACGGCAATCTTTTCCTCAATGGCTTTCGTAATACCCATCGCATTAATTGGATAAGCAGCCTTATCAGTAGAAAGACAAATAACACACTTAACTCCAGCATCAATAGAAGCATCCAATACATTATCTGTACCTATCACATTGGTCTTTACAGCCTCCATCGGGAAGAATTCGCAACTAGGAACCTGCTTCAGGGCAGCAGCATGGAACACATAGTCCACGTCCTTCATAGCATACTTTAGTGTGCTCTTGTTGCGAACGTCGCCAATGTAGAACTTAATCTTATTAGCAACTTCCGGCATACGAGCCTGAAAGTCATGACGCATATCGTCCTGCTTCTTTTCATCACGCGAGAAGATACGAATCTCCCCAATATCTGTTCTCAGAAATCTGTTCAGTACAGCATTACCAAAACTACCTGTACCGCCTGTTATTAACAAAGTTTTATCTTTAAATACTGACATATTACTATTGTTTTACTATTTCTTCTAATATCTTTATCAATTTATCAGCTCTTTGCTCATAGTTATCAAACTTCTTTAGCTGTTCTTTTCCATTAGCGACGAGTTTAGCTGCACACTCTTTATCTGTGGCTACCTTATAAATTGCTTCAGCAGCAGCAATTGGGTCAACTGCACTATAATAATATGCAGCATCTCCACAAAGACCTTGTGCAAATTCCAAATCTGTAGTTATTATAGGCACCTCCATACGCATTGCCTCGGGATAAGTTGCTGTGAAACACTCTAAGAGAGTTGGCATAAACATAATATCGCTTTGTTCGTAAAGATAAGGGCAATCTGAAACATCAACTCTTCCAATGAAACAAAAATAGTCGCGAAATTCTTGAGGAACTGGCATTTCGCTCTCATTGAACGTTAAAACAAATCTCACCTTAAAATCTGATCTATTCTTCTTCAGAAATTTAACCACATCTATCAAAATCTCAAAGTTCTTATGAGGGTAATGAGTTGAAATCGACAGACACGTTGTTCCTTCAAATATGAATAAAGACTTTATCCTTCTCCATTTATCGGGCTGATCATATATTTGATTAAAATAATTAGAAACGGTATATACTTGATTGTGATGCAATAACTTGTATAATCTTTCGGAAATAAAAGCATTTTCCGTCCAAAAAAAATCAGCGCTACGCTTAATGGACCATTTCCTTAATATACACCACCAATACCATTTTATCCTTTCCTGCAATTTCATACGTTGGAAATAAGGAGATTCTGGTATCACGAGTTGTGGTAGCGCAAAGCCACTTAAATGGGATACTTTAGGTCTCCAACGAGATGGCCCAAATATGGTTAATACCGCTTCTACATGATACCTCTCTACAATGTTATCTAAAAAAGTATCACACCCCAAAATTATACTTCGGAACGAATTTGGAATATCGTATTCCAAAATAGCGACATTCTTGCAAGACCCTATTCGACCCTTTGTTGAATCAAGATAACTTGAAAGGACTACAACAAACTGGTGTTCCTCATATCGTTTCAATTGCCCACAAATAGAATCTGCCACTTGTAATCCACCACCAGCTTTTAGATTTGAGGCATTAATCATTATGATCATCTTTGTATATAAAAACTAATCATTAATTAAACATCTTCCAAGGAACGACTCCACCAACATTACTACTTATAAGATAAAGCCATGTCGCAAACATATAAATAAATGAAGTAATTTTCAAAGGGGCAAGGTTTTTCCCGTTTATCACCAGCAAAGATAAATTAGGAATAAGAACAATCTGGGTAATAGTAAAATATTGAGCCAACCTTCCTATGACAGCCTGGTAAGCAAAAACATTCAACAAAGAAACACCAACTACCATAATTTGAATATATATATCTTTATTCCTGAGTAAAAAGACTAGCCATACAGTATAAAATGTCAACAATAGTCTTGATAGGGAAAACAGAGATTCTCTAGATCCAAATGATGAGCTTTCAGTATATGTTTCATATATTGTTGAAGACATGACACTACCTATTATAGAGGGTACCAACGAGGTTAGACCTATAATAAAAGTAGATAATAACAGAATGACCTGAATATTCTTCGGCATTCTATATCTATTTAGGAAATAAACAACAATAGTAATAATTGCAGAGAAATGAAAAAGAGATGCAATTAGCAGACAGAAGAAATATTTCTTTTTATTACCTGAACTAATATAATAATATGATAGAAGAACAAATGGTATTGCAAGATATTGTCTTGTAGTATTAAAAGAATAAAAATAGAAATATAATAAAACGTAACATAAAAGAGAATATTGGTAATGAGAGCTACTTTTCAATATAAATACACACAAAAACAACAGTACTATTGTCATGCATAATAATTGCATCCCTTCATAACCCCATCCATTAATTGCTGTAAGAAAATGTATCAACAAGAAAAGAGGCTCGTTCGCATGATGCATCGCTGCAACATTCTCTCCATATTGCGTTAACAAAGTATTATAATTAGCAGAATCGGTGCCAACGCTTACATCCCTGAAAGCCCCTATTAAAAACAACAAAGTAATTGATATCCCGAAGGCTAACTTGTTGTTTTTGGGGATACTCAATATGCAAAGAAAAGTAACCAATATAATGTATGCCGTCATTATTTCCACCAAGCTTTATTCTCATGATGACTAACCCGCTGTTCTACAGGAGGGAGCTGCATATAATTACCATATGCTGCTTTTAAATAGCAATCATAATATTCTATCGCCATAAACTTATTCTTTTCAAATTCCAACTCTATATATTTGTCAAAACAATATGAAGGTATAGCCTCCGCTAATCGGCTGTCGGCAGGTACTACAATTCCACTATAATCTGTATTAACACTGCTATATTGAGATGCATAATTTGACATTATCATTGCAATATAGCGACCTGATAAAGGATACAATATAAAATGGCTAATATATAAAATAATATTTTTATATATTGGCCTTTTTTTGCTGATCTTTACCATCTTCAGATTATGAATAACGTTCAAAAAAGACTTTATGATATAAAAACATTTCTGCCTTAACGAACCATTAGGGATATTATCCACCGGAAATATATCAATGGAAACACCATACTCCGATATTTCTTCAGAGTATTCATTTACAATTGTTAAGACATTTTCTACTTTCGCATAGGGTTGGCAGTAATAAGTACTAACTTGAAGGTCTACAATTCTATACATTTTACTTCCATAAGTTGTAACAAAGCGCTCATAATCATCCCTACGCATCATGATATCAATGTCATCATCCCAGGGTATATATCCTTGATGCCGAATAGCTCCTAATAATGAACCAAAAGCCAATGAATACTTAATGTCATGAGATACACAAAAGGAATGTATATCCTTTAACATATCTAATTGTATCGCTTTCAATTCATCAATATCAATCTCTCTCATCAGATAAATTTCTTTCCTCTTAATTCTAAGAATGCAGCAATCAATTTGTCATAGTCAGCCTCTGTCAAACAACCCAGATGCCCTACTCGAAAAATTTTGTCTTTCATATCACCACCATTAGGGCAGATCCATATACCATATTCATCTTTCAGTTTCAAGAAGATTTCATAGGCTGACTGAGTCGTAGGATGCAATGGAGTTACAGCATTACTCAAACTTTCGCTAACGATCTCAAATGGGAGTTGATATTCAATCAACTTGTTACGGAAATAATTCGCTAAATGCGCAGCACGAGCAATCTCAACCTGATCACCACCAACAGCATCAATTTCCTTCAAACGGACATTAATCTGGCGAAGCACACTCACGGCAGGTGTCCATGGCGTCTGCCCTCTCTCCTGATTCTTGAGTGCCAATTTCAAATCAAGGTATTGGCAACAGCATTTTGTATGCTCTATGCGCTCTAGAGCACTTGGTGCAAGAGCCATTACTGCAATACCTGGAGGACAAGCCAATGCCTTCTGGCTGCCAGTTATCATAACACCTGCATTCAATGCTTCCATATCAAACGGGTCTGTCAAAAAGGTACTAATGGTGTCAACAATCAGAAAACAATCATTCCGCTTACAAAAATCACTTACCAAGTTGATGTCAAAATGAACCCCAGTAGATGTCTCGTGCTTCTGCAATAAGAATGCTGTATAGCCTTTACCCTCATAAGGAGCCAAATGTTCTGGTTTCAGTGCCTTGCCATACTCCAACTTTATTTCAGTAAATGGTATTTCATGAAGAGTTAACAACTCTACAAAACGTTGTCCAAAGCTACCGCCATTAACAACAAGTGCTTTGTCACTTTTTGTCAACGTGTTTATGATAGCAGCCTCCATACCACCAGAGCCAGAGCATGTCATAAACACCACTCTGCTATCCTCGGTAGTATGAGCAAACTTCTTTATTAACCGCTCATTCTCCAACATCATTTCAGAGAATTCTACAGTTCGAAAATACGGTACTTGTTCAGCACCAATTGCCAGCACAGATTCACTTGATTGAACTGGGCCCACTGTAAAATTAATCATTTTTTATATTATATAAAGATTTAAACCATTAATAAACTGCTCCATCACTGTAGCCATTTGTATACTTTCACGCCTACGTAAACGAGCCGAAGAATAACGGTTATTCACAATACAAGAAATAAACTCCTGAATTTCATAACGGAGACCATAACCATCCCACTTGTAGAAATACTTTTTATTCTCATTTTGATCTTCATAACGTAACTCAAAATAGTCAGTCTTCCACCATGGTGCAGGAACATAGGCATATCCTTTTGTTCCTGAAATAACCAGACTGCCTTCCGTCTTTACGCCAAGACCCACTTTAAAAGAACATGTAGCTTTGGGATATCTGAAAACACCACGAGTATAGATATCTACCCCATCCTCCATCTTGGAATAAAGATTAAGGTTCAAATAGTCTATACCACATAGCTTAAAAATCGGCAATAAAGGATAGCTGCCCTGTTCAAACAATGCGCCACCGGCCTGTTTCTGGTCAAATTCACGCCCATTCTTATCAAGAAGCTGTGATAAAGACGCCTCGATATCCACAACCTCTCCAATCACTCCCGATTTAATCATCACCATCAAATGATTGAAAGCAGGGCAATGAGCGGTCTTATTGGCTTCCATAAGAACGACACTCTGACTCTCCGCCAATTCATAGAGTTCTCTTGCTTGTCCCCCGTTTAACAACATTGGCGTTTCACAAAGCACATGCTTTTTAAAAAGAATTGATTTTTTAATATTATCATAATGCTGAAGATGAGGTGTTGAAATATAAACAGCATCTATCGTATTATAGAAATCATGTATATTATTGTATGGTATGATATTAGTATAATTCTCAGCATATGTATGCGCATTATTCGAATTGATATCGTAAGCTGCAACAACTTTAACTCCGCTAACGGCATTTGCCTCTGAAGGGAACCTTTTTGCAACCCGGCCACAACCAATAATACCCATTCGAATAAACTTAGTGGTCTCATCACGAAGCATTGTGGAGCTTATACCTTCTGTACGAGGAAGATACACAACTTTACAATACTCCTTTAGATAATCAAACTTTCCCTCCCAATCAGACCCAATGGCAAAAATATCAATATCATATTTCTGTATATCATCAATTTTCTGTCCAACATAATCTTCTATGATAATTTTATCGGCATATCCTGTTTTTCTAACAGCTTCAACTCTTTCTAAAACATTATTCCTAACGTTTAACTTACCCCTCTCTCTATCAAAACTATCATTGGTAACACCAACAACAAGATAATCTCCTAAAGATTTTGCTCTTCTTAGCAAATTAATATGACCTTGATGTAAGAGGTCATATGTTCCATATGTTATTACCTTTTTCATACTGACGAACGATTCTCTCTCCAATAAAACCTGTCCATAGTAGAATGTTTCTTTCTATCTTCTACAGGAGGTAATTTCATATAATCATTATACTTATCTCTTAACACTTCATCATATCCATTCATAACCATAACAGTAGTATCTTCGAACGGCATTAATATACAGTGATCAAAAGTCCTCAAAGAATGTCGTTCTTTACTATTATCCCCCATACAAGTCATTTGCGTCCAATATGGCGTCTTGCCATATGGGATCTTTGCTGCACGCATAAAAACACGCCTAGAAAAAAAGCGTGCATTAAAAAACTTCGAAAACAAATAGAGACAAAAATGAAGCAGCGATTTTGTTTTATCAAAATCATTAGATAAAGGCGCTCGACAATAACATGAGGCTTTCCAAAGCAAGCGACTTATTGTATAGTATCTATTATGCCTATTAATATTTTCAAAAGCGCCATCTGCAGGAAATATATCTATAGAAACGCCATATTGGCGATTGCACCACGGTAATGAGCCGTCTGCAACAGTTTTCTTTCTATCATAAACTCTTGCAAATGCTACAAAGCAGTCATTATCGTTTTCTGGACATACTAGCTCATATTTGTCAGAATGATATGTTTGACAAAATCTTAAAAAATCAGGCCTAGGCATAATAATATCAATATCATCATCCCAAGGAATAAACCCACTGTGCCTAATGACCCCAATAAGGGATCCATCTTGAAGAGAGTATTTTATATCGTTATCCACACAAAAGGCATGTACATCTTTTAAAATTTCAAGACAGAACAACTGAAGTTCCCTTAATGTCAATTCCTTCTTCATCATATCAAATCTAATTTTTATTGAAGCTTCACGGGTGCGCCATCACTTGCGAAACTGTAGCATTTTTATATCTTAATATATATTTCTAATATTTTTTTTAAAAAAGAACATCTTGATACAACATAAAACAAACGCGCTTTTAAAGATAGAACATGCTTGTGTTTTGCCTCACGAAAGTATTTTGCAGCAATATTCTTTTCATCTAACCGACAAGCATATCGGATAACACTTTCATAATAACCTTCATCATACACATCGGATTGTAGTTTTACACCATAATAATTTGCATAAAACAAACGTATTTCTACACCTGCATTTTTAAAGCTAATCAATTTATTGATATCCTTACTATGAGACGCTGACAACTCTAGAACCCGATATTTAGCAGTCACGACTGGAAGATATTTAATCTTAGCCTCATGAGCCAATTCATACCATAAAGGCTTATCGTCCATTGGCCAGTCCTTTCCTCTAAAGAGTTTGGGGATTTTATCATAAATTGCTTTGCGATACAATACTGTGAGTGTGCCAATGTCCGGTACACCTTCAGTGATAATACGTGGAAACCAATTCCCATCATCTTTATTGTCTATTTTTCTATGATGACGTCGTCCTTTTATCAGATCATAATCAGTATGAACCATGCCATATTCTTCGTGAGTTTCCAAAAAATCAACCTGCATTTGGAGCTTTTCTGGATGACACCAGCAGTCATCTCCCTCACATATAGCATGATATTTTACCGGCTCATTGAACTCACTAAAATATGGATACTTGTCTTTGTTTAACTGATAATGATTATATTTTAGATAATAAACTGCAAAATAACAGTTCCTGTTTGTCTTATGCTGAGTAAGAATAAGTTTATAATCCTCAGTTTCTTCATTTCTCGCTATTAATTGATTGTTTAAATCAAAATTATCTGCTAAATAGCGATTAATTACATCTTGTTCGCCATCAGGGCTAGCGTCATCTACTAAAATACAAACATAAGGGAAATTAGTATGTTGCATAGTGAAGCCATCCATAGTTTCTTTAATATATGGGGCTTGATTATATGTAAAACAACGTACACTTACTAAAAACTTCATTTCATCAATAATTATAAAAAGTTGTACATTCTACTTTTTTATTCTTGCAATTGCTTTAATAAGAATTCCTTTCAATTCCATATACTCATCAAGTTTGATGGATTCGCAAATTAATATGCCCACACTTATACCAACAACAATCTGAATGGGTAATATTAGCCAGTAAGACAATGGCAGATATTTAAAAAAAAAAACTGCCAAAGCAACTATTCCACCTATGCAATAGGAAGGAAGGATATCCTTTATCTGCATAAAAGAAGAATAATGTAGCTTCTTACCTGTATAGTAACTATTTAGGAAAAAGGCTATTACGCCCGTAACAAAACTACCTGCCAACATCCAGTAAATGCTAAAGAAAATACCAAGACACAAAGGGCCTACGCTAATGATTTTCTTAATAATCTCAAGATAAAGGTAGATATCGCTACGTCCCTGAACCTTCAGCATATTCAAATTTATGGCGTGAAGGGGGTACAATGACATAGAAAGGCAAATTAGTGGTAAATATGTAGATGCCTCATGCCACTTTGGTCCTATTAAACAATAAATAAATGGTTCAGACACAGCACCCAGAAAAATCATTAATAAGGCAATAACAAACATGGTCATCTTGATAATTCTGCGATAGGCTGAAATCATACGTTCCTGATCGTCCTGCACCTCTGACAATACAGGATAAGTCACACGCTGTATGATAGAAGTAAAATGGGCTGATACAATTGTAGCATATTCTTTTGAGCGAGAATACTGACCTAACGTTGCAGGGCTATAACACTTACCGACTACAACCTGATATAGTTGACTCCATGTATTTTCTAATAATCCAGACAACATCAGCTTCCATCCAAACCCCCACATATAACGAAAGCTCTCGCGACTGAAGGATCCATTAGGCAACCAATGATTAAGAATCCATAGGCATATGGAATAAAGAAGAGTATTAGATAGTTTCTGGCCAACTAAAGCCCATACCCCATATCCCATGAAAGCCATTGCGATACCTATTACGCCACTAACTACAGCAGATATAAGCGAAGCTTTAGTCTTTGTCTTAAAATCAATTCTCTTTGTTAATATGGTGACTTGGGTTATAGAAAGAGCCTGAAAGATCAAGATAAGGCCCATAGCCCTTATAACATGAGTCAGTTCTGGTCGATTGAAAAACAGACTAATAAATGGAGATGCAAAATACAATCCAATGAACAAAAGGAAACTAATCACCATATTGGTTATAAACATAGTGTTATAGTCAACATCTGTTGTATCCTTCTTACGGATTAATGCTGTAGAAAAGCCGCTATCTACAATACCATTTAGAACGATAGTAAAGATTAGAGCGATTCCTATCAATCCATATTCTTTTGGGGAAAGTAATCTTGCTAATACAATACCAACAAGAAACGTTACTCCTTGTCCAAGGAATGCATCTGCTGCACTCCAAAAAGATCCTTTTATAGTCTTATCTTTTAAGCTTTCTCTTGCCATTATTTTTATATTGTCGTATTAATATCAAATAAATCAATTGTGGAAATCTTCGACCTTCCCCCACAACTTATTGAATCTCTCATTTTTCTCCTCGTTCTCAAAATCCTTCAACCAATCTAAATAACTATACTTCGGGGAATAGCCTAATTCTTCAACCGTCTTACTAATATCCAAATGATTAAACAATGCATCTGGTTTATCTGGACGATATATTTTCTTTGACCTCTTATCCCTAGTAAACACCTCAATAATTCCGTCAATCTGCTCTTCAAGTGTCACCTGATGTAGACTACCAACATTATACATACCACCGTGCTCGTTGTCTTCTATGCATTGTGAGATTAATTGTGCAACGTCCTTAACATACACCATCTCCTTGCTACGGGTCGGGTCTCCCCATACTTCGATATCTTCACCCTTCTTTGCCTTTTCAATAAGCAGTCTGAATGAAATCCAACGTTTAATTCCATCTACATGATAGAATGGATTGGGATTAAACATATACACATTGAAGAAGCGGAGTGCATACCACTGAATGCCAAAAGTCGTCTTATAATACTGGGTGATATCGATTGCGGCATTCTTAGCAATGGTGTATATTGAATGATCTGTTGATGGCGGGAAACTACGCTGAGCATCAGCCGGCATGGGTTCCGTTGTGTTCTGCAAGTACCACAAATCAGCAGGAGTTTGTGCAAATATTATTTTCTTGCATCCAACTTCCCGCATATACTCCAGGACATTTAACTGTCCCATGGTGAAGGAACTCACAAACAAACGCGGGTCATATTTGATTGCAGGCAGAACACCAGCCAGATTAACAACAGCAAATACATCTTCTTTTGGAAGGCAATCAAAAGTTTTGTAATCTGCTATGTCAACACTGTAGTATGGAATTCCTTTGCTTTCAAAGAATCCATTATCGCTTTTTCTGTGGCCTACTGCCACAAGTTCATACTTGCCTTGTTCTAACAGATGCAATAATGTATATGCTCCGATTCCACCTGTTGCGCCAAATACAACTATCTTCATTGTATCCAATTTTATTTAACAATCACTTTGAGCCATTCTCTCTGATGAGTTATGGCATGTTCAAGTTCCTCTGCAGTGTTGAAGTTCAACACCAAAGTTCCAATAGCATTATTGGCCCCTTCAAAGCCTTCGACCTTATCACCATTCTCTACCCAGAGATCTTCTTCAACAATCTCAGCAGGCAAATCCTTGCTTATTTCAAGATGGTCAAACACACCATCTTTATCAGCATGAAGAATAATCTCTGCCCAGTGACCATTATATGGCTTCTGCTCAATGGGTTCCAATATGGGGTCGCCCACCATCGCACGGGTAATTGCTGTTATCATATCCACTCCCGTAGCATAGCGCAACATCTCACAAAGGCGATTTCCCCCACCACGAGGTGTCAATTCCATAATATACGGTTTGCCGTTAGGAGTTACCCTAACCTCTATGTTATACACACAAGTTTTCAGGTTCAACAGTGTAATCAATCGCTGAATCTCCGAAGTAAGGTAATCTTCCTGCTCTTTGGTAAATGTAGAAGGCCAGCTGTAAGCTGCAGGCGTATAAGGATTGGTAGCCTCTGCATCAAATCGTTGAGCACAGAAGCTAACAAATTTCAGTTTGCCGTCCTCGGAGAAACTGTCCGTATCAGAGGAACACCCCTGTTTGTCAATAAACTCCTCTACGATGATATGACCTGAAATACTGTGCTCCATAGCATATTTTAGAGCAGGCTTCAAATCCTCAGCCTTATCAACTCTGGTAACGCCCTTGCTACCGGCAGCATCCGTAGGCTTCACAATTACAGGCCAAGGATACCAGTAGGTTTCCTCCATGGCAGCCTCAACGCTATCAAATCCTTTAGCCTGCGGTACATTAAAGCCGTTCTTAGCCAGAAATGCACGGAACTTGTCCTTGTTCTGGAGTATTTCTACAGACTCAAACGGACCAAATGATGGCAGCCCCATCTTGTTCTGCACATAGCTTGCAGCAACCACACCTGGGTCACACGCGAAGGACATAATGCCATCAATCTGGAGTCTTTGAGCCTCTTTCAGTACAGCTTCCTTGTCAATGATACTGACATTACAATACTCATCGCTCCACTTGTGAGCAATGTTATTAGGCAGATAATCTGCCGTTATTACATAGTAGCCCTGCTTATGAGCTGCATCTATTACAGGTTTCAGGTAGCGCAAGCCACCAAGGAGCATCAATCTCTTCTGAGCCATTATTTTACTATCAAACTAAGAATCCTATCTATATCATTATTACTCAATTCATGGTGCATTGGCAGACAAATAACCTCATTAGCCAAACGAGTAGCCACCGGCAAGTTCTCAGGTGCCGCACTGGGTAATCCACGATAGGTGCTAAAGGCGCTAATAAGAGGATAGAAGTAACGACGACCAAGAACCTTTGCCTCTTTCATCTTGAAATAAAGATCATCGCGACTCATACCAAATTCTTCTGCCTTAATAAAAACGGGAAAATAGCTATAATTGTGACGTACTCCGGGCATATCATCAAAGAAACGAATACCAGGAACGTTGCGCAAAGCCTCACGGTATTTCTGTGCTACTTTCTGACGGTTAGCAATAGCCTGATCCACATGCTTAAGGTTCAAGAGACCATATGCAGCACGAACTTCATCAACTTTACTGTTGATACCAGGAGCGACTACTGTAACCTCATCTGCAAACCCAAAGTTTTTCAGGTAATCAATGCGTTGCTTTGTTTCTTCATCATGCATCACAAGGGCACCTCCTTCGAGTGTATTATACACCTTAGTAGCATGAAAACTGAGTGTACTCATGTCACCTGCCTTCAGCACACTTTCACCATCCACTTCGACACCAAAAGCATGAGCTGCATCGTAGATGACCTTTAAGCCATACTTATCTGCAATTGCTTGAATTTGCTTCATCTTAACTGGTTTACCATAGCAATGCACAGGCATGATAGCAGTTGTCTTAGGAGTGATAGCAGCTTCTATCTTATCTGGATCAATGCCGCAAGTCTCTTCCTCTATATCAACAAATACGGGCTTACATCCATTCCACCAAATGCTGTGGGTAGTTGCGACAAAACTGTATGGGGTGGTTATTACTTCTCCTGTAATGCGAAGCGCCTGTAAAGCTGTTAACAATGGCAGTGTGCCATTTGTAAACAAGCTTATATAAGGCACTTTTAAGTACTCACACAAAGACTTTTCTAACTGCTTATGAAACTGCCCATTATTAGTAATCCACTTGCTTGCCCAAATTTCCTTCAACATTTCATTAAACTCATCAAGGTCGGGCAACAAAGGCGAGGTAACGGTTATTTGCTTTTTCTTTATCATATATCAATGTAAAATAATTTTATTTTAAACTATATATTTGCAGAATGACTAACTTGTATTAATTGATGTTTATAATATTTGACGCAACCTATCAGTTGCTGCAAAACACCATTACCACCAATAACACCAATCATATTTTCCAGTCTTTTGTTATTTCAGATACTCTGATATAATCATTGTATGTATCTATATCATATGCCCTAACCTTTATACCACGCATAGGACATAAAGGTTCAAACATATTAAATACATTATTGGAATTATAAGTCAGGTTACGTTTTGCCATACATGCGGGTCCTGTCCATTCAAAGTCACCGCTATCACGGCTGAAACTAAGGACATTCCCTTCGTCATTTGTTCTTACGAATACCGTCTCTTCGCTTGTCTTATCACCATAACAAATATATTCGCCTGGTGTTGCAAGTAGCATCCTAACATCATCAGGATGTACCAACAAATCTCCATCCCACTCTAAAATTTCATTATTCGCATGACGAGCACCAAGATAGAAACTTGCACCTGTTTTTGTTTCAAAATAACGATGATTATAACAGAACACTACGTCATCCCGACATTTTCTAACCTCTTCAATAATTTCACCGCCTTGGAATCCAATAACAATCCTCAGATCCTCAACATCCTTAAACAATTTAAGTTGCCACGAAATTAACGATCCCCCATTTATTTGTACCAATGCCTTAGTAAGACCTAATCCTAAGCGAGAGCCTATTCCTGCACAGCTAATTACTACCGATTTAGAATCAGACACCTCACCTGCTAGCTGGCGCATCTGTCTGCATAAAGCATGCTCATTAAAAATAACATAGTCTGTTATTGCCAGCAAACTTTGAGCAGGGTTATGAGTAAGGCCTACTGAAATAGAAATGTTTGCATGGCGCATAGCTTCCAGGTCGTTATTACCATCACCGATAAAGACAACAGTCTCGCCTAAAGCCTTATATTGATCTACAATCTGTTCTTTTCGTAGGATAGATTTTAGTTTGACAACCTTATCTCCTTCGCATTCTGCTTTGCTACCATAGCACTGACAGCCTATTTTCTTGAAAAGCCCTTCGCACCAGCAGGTCAAATTACCAGTAACAATAATACAATCCTCCCTATGCGAATCAATAAATTCCTTAACCTCAGGATATAAAGGAACCTGTGCCAGTAATTCTGAAGTCTCACTAACAGAATATTTCCCTAATATATTAACTCTGCGGATAAAACTCTCAATAAAAGGAATATTGCCCTGAACTGTCCGCTTTGTAAGCTCTGCGATTTCTTCCTTACACTCAAAGTGATTAGCTATAATGGGCAGCGTCTCTGCTGAAGTGACAGTTCCGTCTAAATCGAATAAAAATTTCATAATGTAATGGGGTTAAGCCTTCCCCATCACATCGAGAGATCCGATTATTTAAGATCCTTCACCCTACGTAACAGAGAAGATGATATGCCTTCTGTTCTTGGAATAACAACAACCTCCTTGCCATGCGCCCTACACCATTCTTCAGCTCGTTTAAAGCCTTCATGATTCTGGTCCGGGCCTTTGGCAAAAATGTCGAAGTCTATTTTTTGTATGTCTTTATCTACGTCTTTATAAGAAATAACTTCATCCACATAGCGAATGGAACTGACCATATATTCGCGAGTGGGTGTATCATTCACGATAACCGTATCAGGCTTGTACTTCAAAATATAGTCTGAGTCCTGAACGGCCACTATCAATTTTACCCCCCCCCCCCTATCAGGCAGGTTCTTCGCATTTCTGAATAGGAGTACATGCCCTATGTGAAGGATGTCAAATACTCCAAATGTCACAACTTTCTTCATTCTTCAAATATACATTTTAGTCGTTTGATATATTAATTAACAAATTAGTTACAATTTAAGTTACCAAGAAATCAACGATCCCCCATTTATTTGCACCAATGCCTTAGTAAGACCGTAAGCTGTCAATTTTGACGTCTAGGTTTAAAATAGCCTTTGACAATTTGTCGAAACTGTTAACGCTCGATAATATTTGAGTAAACTAATATTATACTCACTTAATCGCATTTTTTAGGGCGGCTTTCTTCGACGAGCTAAGCGGCAAGACCGAGCGCTCATAATCGGTTGAGTAATACTCTACCTCCTCCCTGCAAAGCATAGTCCAAACAAATTTGACTCTACTCTTGTTTCGTTGACTTTCCCTTCGGCCGTCGAGCTAAACCTTCGTCGGCTCATCCTCGCGCTTAACAAGGAAGTGAATCATTGATATCAGCTGGTCTTTCTCCACCTTCAGATTCATCAGAAAGGACTATCAAAATCCTTAAGTAGTGGATGTTTTGTATCTTTCTCTGAAAGAATGACCTTGTCTGTTGGAATTAGCCAGTCAATGCCAAGAGAATCATCCAGAATACTGATACCATCATCTGCTTCAGGATGATAGAATTCATCGCACTTATATTGGAATACGGCTGTTTCGCTCAGTACAGCAAAGCCGTGGGCAAAGCCTTTGGGAATGAACATTGACAAGTGGTTATCTCCGGTCAATTTTACGGCTACATGCTGACCGTAGGCTGGAGAGCCTTTTCGGATGTCAACGGCGACATCCAAGACTGATCCTTTGACGCAGTTTACCAATTTGCTCTGCGTGAATGGTGGGCGCTGGAAATGCAGGCCACGCATCACACCATAAGAGGATTTACTCTCATTGTCCTGAACGAAGGTTACTGTATGTCCGAGGATTGGGGCTATCTTCTCGTCGAACTCCCGCTGGGAGAAGGATTCAAAGAAATAGCCACGCGCATCTTCGAATACGCGTGGCTCGATTATCAAGACACCATCTATGGCGGTTTTTTTTACGTTCATTTATCTTGTTGATTAGTTTTTCTTTTCGTTATCCATTTCGGTTAATCCGTGGCGGATTAACCGAAATTAATGCCTTACTATTTTGAGAGGGCGAGGATTAATGTAGCGACAGACATGAGAGCGCTGGTGATGGTGAGCAGGATGCTGGTATTGGCAGAGAAGTAGGAATTACGCGTCGCAATCTTCTGCTGCTCCACATAGATGACATCGTTCTGCTGTAAATAATAATAAGGTGAACTGATGATGTTGGCATCATTGATGTCCAGCTGATGGTAATCTTTCTGACCTTCAGCGTTCTCACGTACCAAGAAGATGTGATCACGGCGTGCAAAGGTGGTCAAGTCGCCTGCCTGGGCAATTGCCTCCAGGATGCTGACCTTCTCGTTCTGTGTCGTAAAGACACCAGGCTTGTTAACACCGCCCAATACAGCATATTTATAATTTGCGATACGCACATGAACTATCGGCTTTTCGGTTTCTGACAGATAGGGAACAATCTTAGACTTTATGAGTTGCTCTGCCTCGTTCTTGGTCAGACCACCCAAGTGCACCGTGCCGATGATGGGCATATCGACATTACCCTCGTTATCCACCAGATAGTCATAGACCGTTGCCCCTTGATTTGTAGAAGTACTGTTCATTGTGGACGATGCCTGCGTACTTTTTAAGAGGTTAAAGGGCTCTACGATACCCGGTGTCATCGAGAATACCTGAATCTTCAAGATATCCTTAGGCATAATCTTGGCATCATAGAGGGTCTTTGACAGGGCGGTATTGATCTCGTCTTTATTTTCAAAGTAAATCGTTTTCTTGGTTGTTACACAACTTGTGAGCAAAGACAGCAGAACGAAAGAGCACAATATAATCTTTTTCATACATTGAAGACAATTAATGGGTTGGGAATGTTATTGTTTGAATTGAGGGTCTCCACATCGGCCTTTTGCGTTTTGCCAGCTTTGACGACGTATAAGGTGGCATCGGCGTATGATGCCAACTGGAGGGCATCGTTATACTCGCCCATGGCGGGAGAGTCGAGAATGACAAAGTCATTGGAAGATTTGGCAGTGGCCACCTCCTTCGCAAAAGCAGGACTTGCGAGAATATCAGCGGCATGCTGGCCTTTTGACAAGCTCAAAGACCGCATATCACCATTTATCAAGGCTACAGACTTACCAATGGCGACTATACTTTCTTCAAGTTTCTTTGCAACAAAGCTCTTGCCATCGCCTTTGTTGGCGGAGGCTATCAACAATACCTTTTGGTTCTCCTTGATGTTTAAAAGGAGGTTGGTGCGAAGGGTGCGGATGGCTTCGTCGGCAGTTGCAGGGGTGAGCTCCGCGAGGATGGGGAGTTTGGTAGCGGACTCGAGTTCCTGGCGCGTGTCGATCTTGGTCTTCAGCATCTGGAGGAGGTAGAGGATACCTACGGGGATGAGGGCTCCCAGGAAGAGGGCTACGAGCAGCACCATCTTCTTCTGAGGTTTGTTGCTGCCTGGTTCCGGTGCTGGGGGATCGATGAGCTTACCCTTGTCGGTGATATTGGCCAGTTCCATGGCGGTCTCCTCGCGCTTCTGCAGCATCAGGAGGAAGACTGCCTGTTTGATCTCACGCTGACGACCAATCTCTGTGAGCACACGCTCCTGTTTGGGCGCACTACTGACACGACCCATATACTTATTGTATTGACTCTCGACCGTATTCTTCTTGATCATGAGCGATTGGCGGTCACGCTTCATGGCTGTCTGAATGTTCGGATGGAGCTCCTGGATAGACTGTGTCAACTTCTGAACCATGGGAGACTTTTCACTCACACTCTTCAACAATTCACGGCGCTGGTTAATCAGTGCATTATGCTGGCTGACCATCGGCAGGGCATCACCACCATAGACTCCCACATTCACCGGGATGAGTTCATAAAGGTTTGCAGGGTTGTTAATATATTCGTTCAGGTAATCCTGCAACTGGATCTGCGTGCCAAAACTAACCATCTGAGCCTCATACTCCCCTTTCTTGGTCATCACTTCCTCTGCATCCACTTGCGGATCTGTAATCTGGAAGTTCTTCTTGGAGTTTTCCCAAGCCGCATCGCTGGATCCTAACTCAGCATCCACCATGGCTAGACGGGCATTGACAAACTCATCAGTCTTGCGTGCCTCAGCGTTTTTCTCATCGTTGGCACGCTGGTTATAAGCGTCAACCAAAGCATTCACATAATCGATACCACGTAATACGTTCTCGTCAGTCAATGAGATATTGGCCATATTAGTGACCTTCTTGCTGGGTGCCTCAAAGGTGGTGCGGTCAATGAAGGCTTTAGCCACCTGTGTGGGAGGGGTGATCGTGACCTTGAGGGTATAGCTGCCCTCATAAGGCTTGGCCAGTCTGGCCGGGAGCTTGTTTTCCTTGATGGTCAGCGTGCCAGCCTCGGTTTTGATGGTGGCAGGGAGGGTTGCGAAGGTCTGCTCAGGGAGATCGGTTTCTTCCTTACCCTCGACCAGCGTGGGTTCTACGGTATAGCCATCAGCACCCTTACTGATGGTGAGCTTAATCTGATGGAAGTACAGCGGGAGCTCTGTGTCGAGCCAGGCTACATGGGCCGCATCCAGACTTACTTCAACCGGACTATTCTGATAAAGCAAGGTCTTCCTGCCCCACTTGCTCAGACGGTACTCGGTGTAAAGACCAAGATCCTTCACCACATTGGTAACCAAGCTGTTGGAAAGGATGATCTCTTTCTCGGCATCGATAGAACTTGCACCCATCGCACCGCCCAGACTGCTGCCCAGGCCCATGGGGAGGCTGTTGAGCATGGCCAAGCCGGCTGACATGCCACTGCCTTTTTTGGACTTGTCGATGATCTCCATCTTACCAGTGACCGTGACCGTACTGGTGGCAAACCACAGGTAAATGCCTGCGATCAGGACACAGGCAACCATGGAGCCCAAAATCCAGTACCAATTTGACAGACATAACAGTCCTAACTGCCTGAAATCGAAAGCAGACTCCTCTTCTTTCAATTTTACAACTTTGTTGCTATTTTCGTTCATAAGCAAAGTTTTTCTTCCTATCATGTAGGCATAACACACTGAAAGCCAACATGTTAGTTAAAATTAACATCTAAATATCAAGCCAAAAGGGGTAAAATTAGAAATCGATTTCCCTCTTTTTGGTTGCAAAGGTACAACTTTTATTGATACCTACAAAGTATTTTAAGAAAATTTATTTAAGAATTTCTTTTGCTCTGGCTAATGCCAACGTAATGTGGGAACAAATGTTCTCCTCGCCCAACATGGTATCGAAGCCTGACTTGTGGAGTACCTGTTGTACCCGGGGATTGACACCAGAGAGCACCACCTGGATGCCCTCGCCCTGAGACATCAGACAGAGGTTGGTGAGGTTGTGGATACCCGTGGAATCGACAAAGGGTACTTTTCGCATGCGGATGATACGCACCTTCGGACGCTGATGGCCCAAGGCACCCATGATCTCCTCGAACTTGTTGCCGGCTCCGAAGAAGTAAGGACCATTGATCTCATAGACCTCTACCCCCTCCGGGATGGTGAGGTGCTCGAGATTACCCATCAGGAAGTCGCTCTCTTCTTCATCAGGATTGATCTCATCGCTGATGACACGTACATCGGTGGTCTCTGCCATCCGGCGCATGAAGAGCAGACAGGCACAGATGAGACCGACCTCGATGGCAATGGTGAGGTCGAAGATCACCGTCAACAGGAAGGTGACCCAGAGTACGATGACATCGCTCTTGGGATTCTTCATGATGCTCAGGAAGGAACGCCAACCACTCATGTTATAGCTCACAATAACCAGCACACCGGCCAGACAGGCCATGGGGATATATTGCGCCAAGGGCATGAGGAACAGGAAGATGAGCAGCAGTACAGCGGCATGGATGATGCCGGCCATGGGACTGCGCCCCCCATTGTTGATATTGGTCATGGTACGGGCAATGGCGCCAGTGGCAGGAATACCACCGAAAAGCGGACTCGCCAGATTGGCCATACCCTGGGCAATGAGTTCGGTATTGGAGTCATGCCGGTCGCCAATGACACCATCAGCCACAGTGGCTGAAAGCAACGACTCAATGGCACCGAGGATGGCAATGGTGATGGCGGGCGACACAAGGCCTTTGATGATATCCCAGGTGAGCACAGGTACCTGAGCACCAGGGAGTTGATTGGAGATGGCGAAGCGGTCGCCAATGGTCTCGACACTGGTGATGCCCCACTGGTGCTTCAGCAGAAGCACAGCGATCGTCATCACGATGATGGCAATCAGACTGCCAGGCAGTTTGCCAAGGGCCGAATGGCGCGTGAGCCTAGGCCACAGGGCGATGATCACGACACTGAGTACCCCCACCCCTGCACTCCAGATATCAATCGTGGGGAAGGCTGAGACATAGGCGATCCACTTCTCAATGAAATCGGAAGGCACAGAGGCCATAGTCAGACCAAAGAGGTCCTTAATCTGCGTGGTGAAGATGGTCAGGGCAATACCCGACGTGAAACCTACCACAATGGGATAAGGGATATATTTGATGATGGTGCCCAGATGCAGGATGCCAAACATGATGAGGAACACACCCGCCATCAACGTGGCAATGGTGAGACCTTCGAAGCCATACTGCTGGATGATGCCGTATATTATAATAATGAACGCGCCCGTAGGGCCACCAATCTGTACCTTCGAACCACCGAAGACAGAGACAATGAGACCTGCCACAATGGCTGTGATGATACCTTTCTCTGGCGTCACACCAGAAGCAATACCAAAGGCAATGGCCAAGGGCAGTGCCACAATACCTACAATAATACCTGCCAACAGGTCGGTCATGAACTGCTGACGATCGTAATGCTTTAACGTGCTGAAGAGCTTCGGTTTGAATGCTATTGTTGTCATGGGTGCAAAAGTACAAAAAAAATTAAAAAAACACTTAAAATTATCTTCTTTTAAGAAGAATGCACTACTTTTGTTGCGGTTTATCAATTTACCTAACCAAATTTTAGTGTGTTATGAAGAAAGTATTATTCGCAGTGATGGCTATGATGACCATCGGTTTTGCGTCTTGCGGAAACAAGACACAGGCAAGTGCAGAGGCTTCTGACTCTGCCGCAGTAATTAATGTAGAGGACGAGTCGGCTGCTATGATCAATGCCCTCACAGAACAGATGGAGGCAAAGGATGCCAACAAATTCCAGGAGGCTCTAGCCGCTATTCAGGAGAAGATCAAGGCACTGATTGCCAGCAATCCTGAGGCTGCCAAGAACCTGGTGGATCAGGTGCAGGCTTTCCTGAAGGAGAATGCTGAGAAGATCAAGGAATTTGCCGGTGACAATGCGGCTGTGACCGCTGCTGTGGCTTCTCTGACTGAGGCGCCTGCAGAGAGTATCATTAACAGTCTGACTTCTATCGGAGAGAGTGCGCAGGAGGCTGCTAACGCTCAGGTGGATGCTGCTAAGGATGCAGCCAACCAGGCGGTAGAGGACACGAAGGCTGCCGCTGACAAGGCTGTGGAGGATTCCAAAGCGGCTGCAAAAGAGAAAGCTAGCAAGTCGATTGATGACGCTGCTAGTAAAGCAAAAAGTGCTTTAGGTATCTAAAAGCATTTCGCTTTTGAAACATAAAAATCCCCGCCTTCCAGCGGGGATTTATTTTTTAAGGCTTGACATCAGCCTTTATGTCATCTCGACCGAAGTGGAGAGATCTCCTTAATGCAGGGGAAACCCTGCAAGACCTCCATCACCCCCAACCCCCTCTTCATAAGAAGGGGCTTCAGACCACTCCCTAAATCCCTCGCCAATCTTTGGCAAGGGACTTAAACAGAAAGTCGCAGAGACCGACGACTTTCTGCGTCTTTTTGGTATGGCGGGACACGCCATATTTTTTACGCCGACTACGCTAAACGCTTGTCGTTGATTACCGCACTTCGTACGGTAATCGGCTTTGCTGCTTGCTACCGCAGGGACGCAAGAATGTTTTCGAGGCGTTTATTCGCTCTCCTAGAAAAGGAGAGAAAGGCTGACGGGGCAGTGGTCGGAGCCTTGGATGTCGGTGTGGATGAGGGCGTCGGAGAGGTGGGGACGGAGACGATCGGAGATGACGAAATAATCAATACGCCAACCGGCGTTCTTCTGACGCGCCTGAAAACGGTATGACCACCAGGAATATTTGACCTCCTCAGGATAGAGGTAGCGGAAAGTATCCGTGAAACCTGCATTCAACAGGTTAGAGAACTGCGCCCGCTCCTCATCAGTGAAACCCGCATTATGACGATTCGTCTTGGGATTCTTGATGTCAATCTCCTCATGCGCCACATTCAAGTCACCACAGAGGATCACCGGTTTCTGGGTATCCAGACGCTGCAGATAAGCCCGGAAGTCATTCTCCCACGTCATACGATAGTCTAAACGCTTCAAACCATCCTGTGAATTGGGCGTGTAACAACACACCAGGAAGAAGTCGGGCATCTCAAGCGTCACCACACGTCCCTCATGGTCATGGACATCGATGCCCATACCATAAGTGACATTCAACGGGTGAAGACGTGTGAAAATAGCGGTACCTGAGTAGCCCTTCTTATCGGCATAGTTCCAGTAAGACTCGTAGCCTTCAAACTGAAGGTCGAGCTGACCAGCCTGCATCTTCGTCTCCTGCAAGCAGAAGAAGTCGGCATCCAACTGACGAAAGATGTCACTGAACCCTTTTCCTTCGCAGGCCCGGAGGCCATTCACATTCCAGGAGACGAACTTCATGCTGGTTTAGAACTTGGCCATTTTGATGGCGACTACTGCACATTCGTCACCTTTATTACCTAACTTACCACCTGCCCGATCCTGAGCCTGCTGAAGGTTATCCGTCGTGAGCAGACCATAGATGACAGGGATATTGCTGGTGGCATTCAAACGGGCGATACCCTCGGTGACGCCCTGACAGATGTAATCGAAATGAGGCGTCTCCCCACGGATCACAGAACCCAGGATGATCACGGCATCATAACCATCGTTGAGCGTCATCTGATGCGCCCCATAGATCAGCTCAAACGAGCCGGGCACCGTCTTCACATGAATATTCTCAGGCAGCGCACCATGACGTTCGAGGGTGCTGACACAACCATCCAAGAGTGCACCGGTGATCTCAGGATTCCATTCTGCCACCACCACACCAAAGATCATGTTTGAGGCATCGGGGACTTTCGAGAAATCGTAGTCACTCAGGTTATGCATTGCAGTAGCCATAACTGTCTATATCTATCTATTACTTGTTAGAAACGCGCTCGATGTATGCATCGATGGTCTGAGACTGCATGGAGTTGAAGTACTTCTCCTTAACCGTCTGATACAGCTTCAAAGCCTCATCGTTCTTACCCTGACTCTCGAGGATCTCACCAGCCTGCACCAGGAAGGTGGGAGAGAGTGAGTTGTTGTCGGCCATCTCTGCAGCCTTCTTCAGATTGGTAACAGCCTTATCGAGCTGGTTCAGGTGGGCATAAGCATTACCCAGTGCACCTACGGCAGCAGGAGATACCATCGCATCGTCGACACCATCATAAGCCTCCAGGAACTTCGCAGCGGCTTCCCACTTACCCAACTGGGCATTGCAGAGACCTGCATAGAGGTTGGCCAGGTTACCAGCCGCTGTTGTGCTATACTCGTCGGCGAGTTTCGCAAAGCCCTTGTAGCCTGTGCTGTCGCCCTCGAGTGCCTGCTGGAAGAGACCCTGTGCGAAATAATCCTGACCCTTGGCAATGGCGGTAGAAGCCTTCTGCTCTCTGGGTTCTGAGATATAAGTCTTGTAAAGAACTGCACCGACGATGATGACAATGATAGCCAGTACGACGGCGATAATAGCCTTCTTATACTTCAGGAAGAAGGCCTCACTCTGATTCAGTGTCTGCTCCATTGTAGGGGCAGCCTGCTGTTGATTTGTTGTATTTGCCATTATAATTTATGTATTAATTTTCGAAAATCGGGTGCAAAGTTACAACAAATTTTAGACATAAGAACATAAGTACATATTTTTTTTAATTTCTTTTGGTATTTTGCTCGCTTATTAGTAACTTTGCCCCCATGATTCTCGAAAAACTGTCGCTTATCAATTACAAGAACATCAGAGCAGCCAATCTGGAGTTGTCATCAAAGATCAACTGCCTGATCGGTCAGAATGGTGTGGGAAAGACCAATGTGCTGGATGCCATCTACTTCCTCTCGTTCTGTCACTCTGCGAGCAATCCCATCGACTCACAGGTGATCACACACGACGAGGGCTTCTTCCTGATTGAGGGCACCTATCAGGAGGAGCTCTGCATCTCCTGCGGCATGAAAAGGGGCACCAAGAAACACTTTAAGCGCAATAAGAAAGAATACAAACGACTGTCGGAGCATATCGGATTGATCCCCCTGGTGATGATTTCGCCCTCAGACACCCTCCTGATTGAGGGGGGCAGCGAGGATCGCCGGAAACTGATGGATGTGGTGATCTCGCAATATGACCGCAGCTACATCGACGCGATGAACCGCTATAACAAGGCCCTGCTGCAGCGCAACACGATGCTGAAGCAGGAGGAGGAACCAGACCCGGAGGTGCTGAGTCTGTGGGAAGAACAGATGGCCATCGAAGGGGAGCGTATCTTTACCTGCCGGGATGCCTTTGTGAAAGCCCTCACCCCCGTGTTTCAGCGGTATTATGAGACCATCTCAGGCAACAAGGAACAGGTGGAGATGACTTATATCTCCCACTGTCAGCGAGGTCCGCTGCTGGAGGTGATCCAGCGGGATCGTCAGAAAGACCGCATCATGGGCTTCTCGCTGCATGGGGTGCATCGCGACGACCTGGTGTTCAGTCTGGGGGGACATCCCCTGAAGCGCGAGGGCAGTCAGGGACAACACAAGACGTTTGTGATTGCCCTGAAACTGGCACAGTTTGACTTCCTGAAACGCACCAACAACCAGACCACGCCCCTACTCCTGCTCGACGATATCTTCGACAAGCTCGATGCAGACCGCGTGGAGCAGATTGTGAAACTCGTGGCCAGCGATGAGTTCGGACAGATCTTTATCACAGACACCAATCGCGATCATCTGGATCAGATCCTGAGCAGGACCTCACATGACTATCGCATCTTCCACGTAGAAAACGGCAACATCCATGTTTAGAAAAGAAGTCAAGAACATCGGTGAACTGATCCTGAAGAATCTCAGGGCACAGGGACTGGAGACACCGCTTCAACAGAAGCGGCTGATAGCAGCCTGGCCTGAGGTGATGGGGGAGCTGATTGCCGGTTACACCCAAGACCTGTATATCAAGAACCAGACCTTAAACGTGAGACTGAGCAATCCGGCCCTCAGGGCAGATCTCTCGATGATGAGACCTGAGATTGTGAAGAAACTGAATGAGGCCGTCGGCAGTCAGGTGATTGCCGAGATCCGTTTCTGCTAAACCACCCTATCTACCGCCACATCATGGGCATCGACAGGCACTTCGGCTACTTTCTGGAAGTCGAAGCAGACCCCAATGGTCTTCCCCCGGAAGGCAGACAGGAAACGATCGTAATACCCCTTCCCCCTGCCTAAACGATGGCCTTGGGCATCAAAAGCCAAGCCCGGAATGAGGGCGATATCAATCTGATCGGCCGCTGTAAAGGTTTCGCCGATGGGCTCCATGATATGATAGGCCCCTTCGCTGAGAGAGGCGCGACCGGTGTAGCGGCGCAGTTCTATGGTCGCATCATCCAGCACCTTCGGCAACAAGACGGTCTTACCCGCTGCCACCAGTTCATCCAGCAAAGCATGGGTATCCACCTCATCGGGCAAGGAATCATAAGCCAGAATCACCTTGGCGTCACCAAGCAGCGGGCGCAGGCGCTCAAGGACCGAAAGCGACAGCTGCGCCAACTGTTGGGGCGTGAACTGTCGCTTCTGTTGTGAGATAGATCTTCTGAGTTCGGCTTTAAGCATGATGAGATGCTGCGGCTTCTGGTTTCTTGGGGAAAGCATCGCCATTCTTAAAGAGCCTCAAGGTCTCGATGATGGCAGGATCGTCCTGATTGAGATATTCCGTCCAGGCCTGTTCGTTGAGGATATTATAGATGATACGGCTATTCACGAAACGCTCCAAGAGCTTACGCGACTTCTGGATCATCAGATTACGGCGCTTCAGGCCGTTCTTATCCGCATAGGCCACAAACTTCTCCAGCGTGTTCTGGCTCTTCAGGTAACGCTCCATCTCCCACACATCCTCCATCTTACTGAGCCGGGCACGGTTCTCGTCGGTATAGGTATAGGCAAACTGCAGGATCAGACCCGACATCGTGGCCTCCTTATAATAAGAGGTCATATCTACCGTATCCTCAGGGATGAAGATATCCGGTGTGATACCACCACCGCCATAGACCGTACGGCCATTGCTGGTGTGATAGGCGGGACCTGTATGTTTGATGCTGTCCTGTGAGAAGAACTCACCATGCTTGTAACGTTTCATCCAGTCGCCCTCATAGTCCTCTCCATCGGCATAAGGTTTCTGGATGCAACGGCCTGAGGGGGTATAGTAACGGGCAATGGTCAGGCGGATCATCGAGTGGTCGGAGAACTCCATTGGTTTCTGAACCAGACCTTTACCAAAGGAGCGACGCCCTATGATCGTGCCCCGGTCATTATCCTGGATGGCACCAGCCAAAATCTCGGCAGCAGAAGCCGAGCTCTCATCCACCAGCACCACCAAGGGGATCTGCTGGTAAGAGCCACGTCCGTCGGCCTTATAGTCCTGACGGGGATAGCGGCGTCCTTCGGTATAGACAATCAGCTGTCCCTTCGACAGGAACTCATTCGCAATCTGAACCGCTGACTCCAGATAACCGCCCGTGTTGCCCCGCAGGTCGATCGCCAGACTGGAGAAGCCACGCTGGGAGAGCTTCGCCAAGGCAATCAGCAGTTCAGGATAGGTGTTCTCACCGAAGTTCTTGATCCTGATATAGCCCGTCTCATCGTCGAGCATATAACTGGCTGTGACACTCTTGGTGGGAATCTCACCACGCGTCACTATGATATGGCGGATCTTCTGTTCACCATAACGGATTACACCCAACTTCACCTTCGTGTCCTTCGGACCTTTCAGCCGATGCATCGCCTCCGCATTGGTGACCTTCTTACCCACAAACACAGAGTCATCGACCTCGACAATCTTATCGCCTGCCAGCACACCTGCCCTTTCCGCAGGACCATTGCCAATGACATTCTGTACACGGATGGTGTCCTGACGAATGGTAAACTCAATGCCGATGCCCGAGAAAGAGCCCCGCAAGTCATCGTTGGCAATCTCACCGTCACGGGCTGTGATATAGACAGAATGGGGATCGAGCTCACTCAGGATCTGGGGCATCGCCTTCTCCACCAAGTCATTGACGTTCACAGTATCCACATACTGATCGTCGATGATATGCAACAGGTTGTTGAGCTTGTTACCGCTGGAGTTGATGATGTTCAGGCGGTTGCCTGAGAAATGGTTGGCATAAAACGAGCCAATCAGAATACCGATGACCACACAGATGGCCATCCAAAGTGGTGTAAAACGGATATGCTTGTTATTAGTCATGTGCTGAATTTATTTGGTTGAGTTCACATCGAGATAGACCACTTCAATGCCTGCCCGGCGCAACAGGTCAATCCCATCGGTGAGCCGATACTGCTCGCCATAGACCACCCGACGGATACCCGCCTGGATGATCAGTTTGGCACACTCGATACAAGGAGATGCCGTGATATAGATGGTAGCCCCGTCGCTATTGTTACTGCTACGGGCCAGTTTGGTGATCGCATTAGCCTCAGCATGAAGCACATAAGGCTTGGTGACGTTGTTCTCGTCCTCACACACATTCTCAAAACCACTGGGCGTACCATTGTAGCCGTCGCTGATGATCATCTTGTCCTTCACCACCAGGGCACCAACCTGCCGGCGTACACAATAGGAGTTTTCTGCCCACACGCGCGCCATCTTCAGATAGCGCATGTCCAGTTTCAGTTGTTTATCGTTTGATTCCATTGCGTTTTAATAATGCATCGATAGTGGGTTCGCCACCACGAAAACGTTTATATAATGTCATGGGGTTCTCGGTTCCTCCCTTCGAGAGGATATTGTCCCGGAAGCTCTGGGCCGTCTGCTGGTTGAATATGCCATGTTTCTTGAACACGCTGAAGGCATCGGCCTCCAGCACCTCAGCCCACTTGTAGCTGTAATAGCCGGCAGCATAGCCGCCTGCCATGATGTGAGAGAACTGCACCGTCATACAGGTGTCAGGCAGCTGGGGCATCACCATCGCCTTCTCCCAGGCTTTCTTCTCAAAGGTGATGATATCGTCGGTAAACGCCTCCTTCTTCGTGTAATAGGCCATATCGAGCAAGCCGAAGCTCACCTGTCGCATACAGGCATAGGCCACGTTGAAGTTACGGCTCCGCACAATCCTGCGAATCAATTCATCAGGCAGCGGCTCACCCGTCTGGTAATGGCAGGCGAAGGTACGCAGGAACTCCTTCTCGATGGCGAAGTTCTCCATGAACTGCGAGGGCAGCTCCACAAAGTCCCACCACACATTCGTGCCACTCAGACTCTCGAAACGCGTATTGGCAAACATCCCGTGCAGCGCGTGGCCGAACTCATGGAGGAAGGTCTCCACCTCACCCAATGTCAACAGGGCAGGCTTCTCTTCCGTAGGTTTCGTGAGGTTCATCACCACACTCACATGCGGACGGTTGTTCACCCCCTTGCGGTCGATCCACTGCCCCTGGTATTCCGTCATCCAGGCCCCACCCTGCTTACCTTTTCGCGGATGGAAGTCGGCATAGAACACCGCGAGATAGGAGCCATCCTTATCAAACACCTCGTATGCCTTCACGTCAGGATGATAGACGGGAATCGCCGGATTCTCCTTGAAGGTGATACCATAGAGACGGTTAGCCAGCCCGAAGACACCGTCGATTACCTTCGACAGCTCGAAATAGGGGCGCAGCATCTCTGCATCGATGTTATAACGCTTCAGCTTCAGCTTATGGGCATAGAAGCTTAAATCCCACGGTTCTAACTGAAAGTCCTTGCCCTCCAACTGGCGGGCCATCTTCTCGATCTCCTTCACCTCCTTGATGGCAGTGGGCTTATAGGCTTTCACGAGATCGTTCAGCAGCTTATACACACTACGTACATTGCCCGCCATACGGTGCTTCAGCACATAGTCGGCATAGGTCTTGTGACCCAACAACTGAGCCAGTTCACGGCGCAGGTTGATCAGGCGCTTACAGATCTCGATATTGTTTTCCGTATTGTCGTGGATACACTCCGTGTTCTTTGCCATATACAGCTGACGACGCAGGTCGCGCTGCGTGCTGTAAGTCATAAACGGTGAGTAGCTGGGGAAGTCGAGGGTAAAGACCCAGCCCTCCTTCTCCTGTTCCTTCGCAGCCAGGGCTGCTGCCTCACGGGCCGTGTCAGGCAGTCCATCGAGTTGAGCCTCATCAGTGATATGCAGCGTAAAGGCCTTGTTCTCTTTCAACAGATTCTGAGAGAACTGCAGACTGAGCATCGAAGCCTCCTCGGTCAACTGGCGCAGACGCTCCTTACCGGCAGCATCCAACAGGGCACCACTACGTACAAAACCATCGTAGCAGTTATCGAGCAACATCTTCTCCTCAGGTGTCAGCTTCCGATGATGCCGGTGTACGTACTGGATACGCTCGAACAATTTCTCGTTCAGGCGGATATCATTGGCATGCTTCGTTAGGATCGGACTCATCTTCTGTGCCAGTGCATCCATCTCATCGTTTGTCTCGGCAGAGAGCAGATTGAAGAACACTGTAGAGACACGTCCCAGCAGATCATAGTAATGCTCACCGTCTTTCTCATCATCCACGTTGATGATGGTATTGTCGAAGGTCGGTTTATCGGGGTTGTTGATGATCTTATCGATCTGTTCATCATCACGGCGGATACCCTCCAGCATCGCCTCCTCGAAATCCTCTAAGCGGATACGGTCGAAGGGGGCCACGTCATGGGGCGTATCATACGGTAGGAAAAATGGATTCTTTCTCTCTTGTTGTTCATTCATAACTAACATACTAACACATTCAGTCTGCAAAGGTACGGTTTCTTTTCCAATCCACCAAAAAAAACATCCAAAAGATATTTTTTATGCAGGGTTTTACCCTGCAGGGGGCTTTCATTTCTTTCATCACTGAAAGAAACGAAACAAAGAAAGGTGCGTTTTGCAGGGCAAAGCCCTGCTGTTCTCCATCACCCCCAACCCCCTCTTCATAAGAAGGGGCTTCAGACCACTCCCCAAACCCCTCGCCAATCTCTGGCAAGGGGCTTAAACAGAAAGTCGCAGAGACCGACGACTTTCTGCGTCTTTTTGGTATGGCGGGACACGCCATATTTTTCACGCCGACTACGCTAAACGCTTGTCGTCGATTACCGTACTTCGTACTCCATGTTTTCTCGAATTTAATTCTCGAAAACATTCCGCACGAAGAGGTCTTTAGAGGGTGTACTATTATCGGAATCTTCTTCGATTCTTGTATCGCGAAGCGAGACAAGCAAATCGACATGAGATGCTGTTTGAGCGAAGCGAGTTCATCGAATGATTACGATAATCGGACAACCGGCCTCTGAGACAGGACGTTTTCGAGAATTATATTCGAGATCTCTCCATGCGCTACGCTTAGTCGAGATGACAGAGAGGGGGATCGGGGAATACTACGACTGGATCAGGCGTTCGAGCTGGGGGATGATGATTCGACCCCGATGGAGCTCTATGAGGCCCTCGTACTGCAACTGGTTCAGCACACGCGACACATTCAGACGACTGTCGTTCAACTCCTGTGCCAGACGTTCCATCAAGATGAAGAAAGTCTTGGAACCAGCAGGATAACTGCAGTGAGCTATCAGGAACCGGATCACCCGCTCACGCAAGGACTGAGGCGCACCACGCCAGAGCTGTTGAGAGAGCTTCTGCGTCTGAGTGGCACAGTGGTTGACCATATTCAGACGGAACACGAGAAAGTCTTCCAACAGCTGCAACACCTCCTCCTTATCAATCGTAAACAGACTGACATCGCTCTGGGCAACCACATTCCTGGTATATCGCTGGTAATAGCCGAAGATAGCCTCCTGCTGGATGACATAAGGCGCCCCCATATGTTCCTGCACCGAGAAACTGCCATCATCAGCATGTTGCTCAACCCTCACCGTACCACTTATCACAAAAAGAAGTTGCTGACAAGGATCACCTGCGGAAACGATACGCTTACCTGCCGACACTTTCGTAAAACCAAAACGGATATGTCCGGCCACAATCTCCAGATCGTCATGGCTCATACCCTGGAAAAGCGGGAACTGCAGCAGTTGGTCGTAGATTCTTAATGCTGGCATAGGCAATCTCTCTTATTGGGCAATCCGGTCTTTCAGCGAGGGCGAATACCAAATGCCATCTCCCCCCTGTCCGTCATCATAGATCAGGTAGGCCATCAGCTCAGGATGTCGCTGCAACACCTCCTTAGCACCATCGAGCCCCATCACCATAAAAGAGGTGGCATAGGCATCAGCCACCATACAGCTCTTGGCCAGAACAGTGGCAGAAAGGATGTTATGCTGCACGGGATAGCCTGTATGCGGGTCGATGGTATGGGCATAACGTTTATTGCCCTTATAATAGAAGTTCCGGTAGTTGCCACTCGTGGCCATCGCGATATCGGTGACATTCAGGGTGGTCTGCAACTCATGGCCGACATTCAGCGAATCTTCTGTGGGTTTGGTGACACCAATGCGCCAGGGAACCCGCTGAGGATTAACCCCCTGAGTGACTATCTCACCACCAATCTCCACCATAAAGTTCTGGACCCCCCGTTTGCGCAGGAAGCGAGCCACCACATCCGTGCCATAGCCCTTGGCAATGGCTGAGCAGTCGAGCATCATCCGGGGATCAGCCTTTCTGACCTTTCCATTGACAAGCGACACCTTCTGATAGCCTACGATAGTCCTGAGACTATCCACCTGCCGGGGCGAGGGCATCTCACCATTCTTAAAGCCAAAGCCCCAGGCATTGACTAGCGGGGCCACCGTGATGTCGAAAGCACCCTTCGTCTCCTGCGAAATCTTCATCGCCTGCTGGAAGACATCGAGGAACATCTGATCGGGCTCAACAGACTGGTTGTTGTTGATGGCGGAAATGACTGACGCCTGATTGAAAGGAGAGAGAGAACGATCCACCTTCATCAACTCGGCCTTGATGGAGGCATTCATATCCGAATCGCACTGATAAGTAACATGATAGGTGGTGCCAAAGATGAAATCAGCGCTCTGTTGATAAGGCATCGTATGCTGCTGACGGATGATCAGCACTGTTCCGACTATCAACAACACCAGAAAAGGCAGTTGCCACAGGAGCCGTTTCTTCTGAGAGGTATCCATATCAGATATCTATGATGACATTAAACGTGGCGTCGAATTTGCTGATGTCGTTGATACCATAGCCAGGGACATACCATGTTTTTCCGAAGTCACCATCCTTGTGAAAGAGACGGATTTTATAGCGCGCGCTCCAGCCCAGATGCAAAGGTCCCACGAGCTTGACATCGAGTGCTATCAGCGCCTCCATCCAGTGCATGTTACAGGGGGCATCCTGGACGTTATAGTCCGACTCCCAGTTCCAGGTGGGATCCATGAGTCCAGGCCGTGAGAGGTTCGCCTTATAAGAGGTATAGGCATAGCGCAGACCAGCATAGAGCCGGTTGTCACCATGCTTGTTTTTCAGCATGTTCCTGTCGATACCCACCTTGAAATAGGGTGCAGAGGTCTTGTATCGGATCTTGGTGACCTCATCTTCGCAATCAGCCCTACCATAACCAAACTCAACCACAGGGAACCATTCGTCGTGGAGGTTCAGGCGAAGTCCAGCTTCATACTGTCCCCGATCTCCGAACAAAGCCATTCCGGCTCCCACCATATCGAACGATACGGAGAAACCACGAAACACCGGGATAGAGTCTTTCTGCAGAGCGAAGAACTTCAGCTGTGCCGAAGCAGGTGCAGCCGTCAACACCAGAAGCAGACTAATGATCGTTGCTCGTATAGAGGTAGAAATGAGTCGTCGTATCGTCATAATTCACTTTTGAGTTTTTAATGACTATTGAATCGATGGCATGCTTCGTACAGCGGACACCCGTCAGTTCATGAAAGAACTCCGCCTTACACTCCAGAGACTCGAAGTGGGGATAGTCTTCCTTCTGAACCCACACCGTATCCGTCTCATCAAAACCACTTTCGTTGGTGAAATGGAAATAGAGCACATCCTCCGGATGAGACTGACTGATCGGCAACGCAAAACCCGATGTCTCGACACTTTTGTTCAGGAGGATCGTATCTTTGCCCTCCTTGGTCTTTGAAGTGACAGTCAGCGTGTCCTGAAGTATGAGCAGCTCACCATCTTTGTCATAGATGTTGTAGTAGGTCGCCACCACATTCTTGTTAGGACATTCAATGGACGTGCAGGAGGCGACAAACGCCACACTCAATAACAGGAGCCACTTTTTCATATGGTTTCTTCTATCTGATAATCATTACGACCACTCGACGAACGACTGATGAGGTCGCCCAGGAATCCTGTCAGGAACAGCTGAGTACCGATCATCATCATGGTCAGAGCGATATAGAAATAAGGAGAGTCTGTCACCAGGCGCTGCGGGATGTGATGAGCCAGACACCAGAGTTTATCGGCGCCTATCCAGAAGGCAGCCACAAAACCGATGAAGAACATGATGGTGCCTAAGAAACCAAACACATGCATCGGCTTTTTGCCAAACGTGGAGAGGAACCAGAGCGTCAGCAGGTCGAGATAACCGTTCACAAAGCGGTTCAGGCCCATGAACTTCGACGAGCCATACTTACGGGCCTGATGCTGCACCACCTTCTCGCCGATCTTATCGAAACCGGCGTTCTTGGCCAGATAAGGGATATAACGATGCATCTCGCCATACACCTCGATATTCTTCACCACAGCCTTGCGATACGCCTTTAGACCGCAGTTGAAGTCGTGCAGGTTCTTGATGCCGCTGATCTTTCGGGCAGTGGCATTGAAGAGCTTCGTGGGGATGGTCTTGGAGATGGGGTCATACCGCTTCTGCTTATATCCCGACACGAGGTCATAACCCTCATCTTTGATCATATGGTAAAGACCGGGGATCTCATCGGGAGAATCCTGCAGGTCGGCATCCATCGTTATCACCACATCACCCTGAGCCTGTTCGAACCCACAATACAAGGCAGGGCTCTTGCCATAGTTACGACGGAACTTGATGCCCTTCACCACTTCGGGCTGCTGCTTTTTCAGCTCACAGATAATCTCCCACGAGCGATCGGTAGAGCCATCATTGATGAAGATCACTTCGTAAGTGAAGTGGTTCTCCTTCATCACCCGCTTTATCCAGGCATAGAGTTCTGGAATCGACTCATCCTCATTATAAAGAGGTATAACAACTGATATATCCATTACTTTTAGTCCTTCAATTCTTCATTCTTCAACACTGTGCGCTGCATGATCAGGCTGATGGGCACACCCAGGATGAAGCCCAATGAGATATTCACCGTCAGCATATCAAGCGCATAGTCGATGGGGCGGATCTGCGACATCTGCCTCAGACTCTCATTCATCATCTCAGTCATCCCATACTGTCGCATCGTCTGTTGCGCCTCATCAGAGGTCAGCACCTTCGACATCTGACTCATCAGGAATCCATGATCCATGAATGCCAGATAGACATAGATGGCAACAGCGAAGAGCACACCTGCATAGAAAAACACAAAGACGGTATAGGCATAACCTCGACGGAAAGAGATGAGCCCCTCGCGCGCATAATCACGGAATTTGCGCAGTCGGCCACCCACGAAAAAGGGGGTGTAGAATATCAGCATCGCAGCAGCCATACCCATCAGCTGATTAGTCATTCCTATGACATATAAGGTGGATGTGAACATCCAAAGAAGGGCGAGCAAAGCACCGTCCTGACGGGCAAAAGCCTTTAATTGTACATATTCGTGTGACGTTATCATTTTAACAATTATCTAATTCAAGGTGCAAAATTACGCATTTTCCCGCATATATCATGGGGTTTGACTCAAAAAATCGTTAAAATCAGCAAACTTTTCACTTTTCACTTCTCTCATCTCATATTTTTGTTGTACCTTTGCAGCCGATTTTAAAGAAATCGACTGCAAAGACATGGGCGAGTCCTGTACGGCCAGCTCCCTCGGAATCCCCCAGGGTGGGAACGCAGCAAGGGTACTTGGTTGTAGCGGCGCGATACAGTAAGCTTCAAAAAAGAGGGTGTTATGCACCCTCTTTTTTTTTCCCAATTATTTGATGATAATCTCATACTTCGACATGAACGAGGCTCCGGGGAGGAGGTGGTTCATCAGGGGTTTGTCTTTGAATTCTCCCTTGAAACCACGCGGATCACCAATACCATACCAAGGTTCAATGCAGACAAAAGGTGCCTGTTTGTCGTAAGGACTCCAGAAGGCAATCACTGGGGTGCGGAAAGTCACTGTCACCTCAGGCTCTCCTGCTTTATTCAGTAGTTCTGCACGATGCAACTGACACTTATGGATCTTGATGGAGTCGTTACGCCAGGTGTTGTTAGAGAACTCCATCAGTCCGTTCTCTGCCTCCACGAAAGGCACCTCATCCATGTCGTGCGAGCCATCGAGGTAACTATGAAGCGCATCCATCGGCTCTTCATTATCAAGACGGATACGACCACTCTGACTCTCACCTGGTTTCATATCCGGGATGTTGAAGGCAGGATGACCGCCTATCTGGAAGTGGATCTCACGGGTATCGGTGTTGTGGACATGCCAGATAACACTGATCTTATTGGCATCGAGCACATAGCTGACACTAAGAGTGAAGTCATAGGGATAGACTTTCTTCGTCGCTTCCGAGGATTCCAGCACGAAGGTCACCTTACGCGGACTCTGGGCAATGAGCTTAAACTCAGAATCGCGGGCGAAACCATGACGTGGCAGATGGTATTCCTTTCCATCCACACGATAGGTCTCATCGTTCACACTGCAGACAATGGGGAAGAGGATGGGCGAACGACGGTTCCAATACTTCGGATCAGCCTGCCACAGATATTCCTTACCACTGGCATCCTTGATGCTCTGGAGCTCTGCTCCTTTCTCCGATACAACAACGGAGAGTTGTTCGTTTTTCAGTTCTACCATCATAGCTAGCTATTTTTGAGCAAAGATATAAACTATTTGCCAATTAGCAAGGGATTGATGCCAAACCTTAACAATAATTAAAGCCCCCGAAACACATCACATGGTTCGAGGGCTTTGGCAAAACCTGCAGAACATTTAAACCTCAATCTATTACCTCTGCACAGTTTTGGAACTAAGCATGAATCGAATATTATTCTTGGTTGGCGCCGACGAGTTGTTGACTGTTACCACAAACTCTCCTGGCTCTGCGGTCCAGTCGCCAGTCTTCTCATCATAGAAGCTCAGGGCAGAGCGATCGATGGTGAAATCGACCTGCTGTGTCTCACCAGGAGCAAGACTGACTTTCTTGAAGCCCTTCAGTTCCTTGACAGGACGTGGCTGGGATGACTTGGAGTCGCTGATATATAATTGCAAGACCTCTGCACCAGCTACAGAGCCCGTGTTCCTGACATCAACGGTGACCGTCAGTTTGCCATCAGCAGTCATCTCGCGTTTGTCTGCACGAAGATTACTGATCTCGAAGGTGGTATAACTCATGCCATAGCCGAAGGGGAAGAGGGGTTTGATGTTCTGTTTGTCAGTCCAACGATAACCCACGAAGAGATCCTCCTTGTAAGTCTCGTCGATGATCTGTTGTCCCTCACGCCAAGTGCCAGGATAGCTGCCTGTGGCATGGGCCCCACAATCCTCCAGACGGGCATACCAGGTGAAAGGCAGCTTGCCTGAGGGGTTCACATCGCCTGCCAGTACACTGGCCAGAGCCTCACCAGCCTCAGAGCCGATAAACCAGCCCTGCACGATGGCAGGCACCTTCTCTACCCAAGGCATGGCCACAGCATTACCAGAGATGTTGACATACACCAGATTGGGATTGGCCTTGACCAGTGCCTCTACCAGCTGATCCTGTCCATAGGGTAAGCCATAAGCCTTGCGATCATGGCCTTCGCAATCCTGATAATCGCTCTTGTTCAGACCACCGATGAAGATCACGACATCCGCATCCTTGGCCTTTGTGACAGCCTCAGTCGTCAGTTCCTCAGCACTCCGCAAGTCATATAAGCTGCGCCCCACGGTAACACCATTATAACTCTGAACGGTATCGCCGACATAACCTCTGGCGAAGTCAACCTCAGCATCAGCAAAGCGTGCCTTGATGCCATCAAGCGGCAGAATCTCCTTCTGAACCTTCAGCGAAGACGAGCCTCCGCCAACAGTCATCATCTTAATGGCATTCTCACCAACAACGAGAATACGCTTGGCATTTTTCACAGGAAGCGCCGCGCGATCATTCTTCAGCAGAACGATACCCTCCTGCGCAATCTTCAGGGCTGCCTCATAGTGAGATTCAGAACAAAGGAAGCCGAAGGGACGCTGACATTTCATCGTGGTACGATAGAACAGACGCAGTACACGACGCACCTTCTCATCCAGCTCCTTCGTGGAATACTTGCCTTCCTGGATCAGTCGCTTATAGGCCAAAGCCAGATAGTAACGATCGTAGGCATTGGTGGCTCCCATTGTGAGGCCATCTGTCCAAGAGCCGAATTCCAGATCGAGCCCGTTTGTGATGGCCTCTTCCGTATTGTGACAGCCGCCCCAGTCGGAGATCACCACCCCATCGAAGCCCCAGTCGTGTTTCAGAATCTTGTTGAGTAATAGGGCATTATGGCAATTGTGTTGGTTTTGATAGAGATTGTAGGCGCCCATGATAGCCCATGCCCCACCCTCCTGCACAGCAGCCTTGAAGGCAGGCAGATAGATTTCATGAAGAGCACGATCGCTGACGATGACATTCACCTGATGACGGTATACCACCATTCTGGAAGCCAACCAGGGATCCTCGCCCATATATTCGAAGTTGCGGCCATTCAGCGGGGTGCGGTTGATGTTCACGCCAGGACCCAGCATGACATGCTTGCCACGATAGAGGGCCTCTTCGCCCAGGCTCTCACCATAGAGCTTGGAGAGACAAGGATTCCAGGTGGCAGTCAGACAGGTAAGAGCCGGGAAAGCCACACAGGAGTCGTTGGTCTGACCAGCCTGCTCCCACTCATCCCAAAGCACATCGGGACGTACGCCATGAGGTCCATCGTCGGTCCACAGATCAGGGAATCCCAGACGTTTCACACCAGGACTTGAGAACTTAGACTGCGCGTGGATAACGGCAATCTTCTCATCGAGCGTCATACGGCTCAATGCGTCGTCTACTCATCGAGATAGACAGGCAACGACTGTGCCTGCGACGAAACTGTTGCCCCAAACAGGAGTACTGACATGAAAATCTTCTTCATTACTTTGTCTTATTTTATTTGTCTTACTACAATTTGTCCATTCTGGATGTATATTCCTTTTTTATTTGTCGGCTGCACCATTCGGCCTTGCAAGTCGTATATACACCGTTGGCACATCGGTAAGCTGTTTCATTACTTTTTCTGGAATACACGTACGTAATCCACTTCCATGGTCACCGGCAGGGCACTCTCATCGACACCCTTATAGCCGCCCCAGTCACCACC
>ONAE01000018.1 GCA_900315695.1 uncultured Prevotella sp.
GACTCCATTGAGGGTCGTCACAGACGATGACGTTGATAGGGTGCAGGTGTAAAGACGGTGACGTCAAAGCCGAGCACTACTAATTGCCCGAAATCTTTCGCCATGCTGATATTATCAGATGTAATGAGTTTCTAGGGAGTCTCATTACGTTCAGTTCTTGTGTGGAAAATTGTCAAACCCCATATCAGGTGGTTATTGCAGCGGGGTCCCACCTCTTCCCATTCCGAACAGAGAAGTTAAGTCCGCCTGCGCCGATGGTACTGCAATGCAATGCGGGAGAGTAGGAAGCCGCCGTCTTTTTAAGTGAGAGCCTCGAGTCAGCAATGACCCGAGGCTTTTTTTAATTCACTTTTTCTGAGTAAAATTTGGAAATTTCGTAATATTATTGTATCTTTGCAAACAATGAATAGAAAAAAACTAGTTTCAATCTTGACGTTATCTTTGGTATTGATAGTGTTGGGTGGCTGCGTTTCTTCTGAGGAGAGGGCAGCACAAAAGGCTGAGTTAACAAGAAAGGTGAAGGTTGCACTTGACAAAAGAGTATATAAGATCAGCATCAACAGGATGCTACCGATGCGGGGGAGTAGTAAGAATGTCTCTTATGGATATTCTGTTGAAGTGAGGAATGACTCTCTATTTTCCTATTTGCCGTATTTTGGAAGGGCTTATGAAGTGCCATATGGCGGAGGTAAGGGATTATCTTTTGAAGCTCCAATACTTCATTATCAGGAGACCATGACAAAAAACGGATCTCGACAAATCGGCATAGAACTGACTAATGAAGAGGATAGTTACACTTACCACATTACGGTATTTGATAATGGCAGTTCATCGATAGATGTACAAGCACGTAAAAGAGAAAGTATCTCATATTCTGGTGAAATGATATTCGAAAACTAAACGATATGAAAAAGCAAATTTTGATAGTAACGATGCTTCTGGTAGGACTGGTGTCTGGTGCACAGGAGTACAATACAGTAAAAGACATCTGTTATACAGCCAAGAGTGGTGCATATGCTCAGGAGCGTTTGAAACTGGATGTGTATTACCCTGAGGGTACTAAAGACTGTCCAGTCATTGTGTGGTTCCATGGGGGCGGTATTGAAGCTGGACAGAAGGAGATTCCTGAGAAGCTAAAAGGCAAGGGGTATGTAGTGATTGGTGCCAATTACCGTCTGCTGCCTAAGGTGACGATTGATAAGACACTTGACGATGCTGCCGAAGCAGTGGCTTGGGCTTTTCGACATGCCGCTGAATATGGTGGTGATCCTAAGAAGATTGTTGTGACAGGTCATTCTGCTGGTGGCTATTTGGGAATGTTACTTTGCTTAAACAAACAATGGTTGAAGACGTATGGCGTAGATGCAGATGATATCTGGATGTATGCTCCGTTCAGTGGCCAGGCTGTGACGCATTATAATGTTCGTAAGATGCGTGGTATGAGCCCGTTGCAGGTGGTGATTGATGAGTATGCGCCAATTTACTGGGTGCGTTCTGACTGTCCGACATTTGTACTAATTTGTGGTGATCGTGAGGAGGAACTCTTCGGACGTTATGATGAGAATCAATATTTGGCACGTATGATGAAGTTAGTGGGTCATAAACAAACCTATCTCTACGAGATTGATGGTCACGATCATGGCGCTATGGTGGAACCTGGTTTCCATATTTTGGATGCGCATATCAAGCGGCTGCTGGAAGAACAGAAGAATTGAGAGTGGGGAGTTTTGAATAAAGTATTATTTTATATGAGTTATGGAATGGTTAGATATTAGTGCTGTTGTTATTCTGATAATCATCGGAGGTGTGATTTATTGGAACAAGGTAAAAGGATAAAGCTTAAAGAGATATGAATAAAAGAACGTTGTTGACTGTTATAGTGTTGGGGCTTGTAGTGGGTGCTTGGGCAGATCATGTAAGAGAACAACAGGCTCGTCAGAAAGCTGAGGCATTTATGACTAGTAGCACGACAACGCGCGGAGCAATCATGCTGACGAGAGTGTATCTGCCATTGCAGACGAAAAGTGTATCCTGGTCGGAGACGGATGCACCAATCTATGTCTATAACAATGATGGTGGCGGCTACGTGATTGTGTCGGGTGATGACCGTACGGCAGATATTTTGGGCTTCAGCGAAAATGGACATATCGATGTAGATCGTTTGCCTGTGAATATGAAGCACTGGCTGCAGGGGTATGTGAATCAAATTGAGCGTATGTCTGCTTCTACGGTGCTACATCGTAAGGCCTCGACAAGGGGTGGGGGAATAAAAAAAGACCTCGCTACTAAATTGAAAACGGAATGGGGACAGGAAATACCCTATTTTTTCCATTCACCGGAGTTGTCTTTTAGTTATAACAAGAAGGATACTACTATTTATGCCGCCACAGGTTGTGTGGCAACAGCGATGAGTATGATTATGAACTACTATCGTTATCCGGCAAAGCTAAAAAAGGCCATTCCCAGTTATGAAGGCACGAGTGACATCCCTGTGATTAATAAAGATACAGGAAAATCAGACACTGTAAGGAATGTGAAATGGAAGACGGAGGCTATTGCTGCTAATACGAGCATCGATTGGTCGAATATCACAGATAAATACAATAAGAAGAGCAAAGATGTTGAGATTGAGGCTGTTTCACGTCTGATGCAATATTGCGGTTGTGCTGTTAATATGCAATACGGTTTAGAGTCGAGTGCATCTAGTGCAGACATGCTGATTGGGTTAAAGGAGGTTTTTGGCTATGATGATGTGTATCTTCTTAACGACTTTGAATACGATGATCAGGGGTGGATTGACGCTGTTTATCATGAGATGTCACTGGCTGGTCCCGTGATGTTCGGTGGACAGACTGCAACCATGGGTGCTCATCAGTTTATACTTGACGGTTATCAGTATAAGGATGGTAAGGATTATTTCTGGGTGAACTGGGGCTGGGATGGCGAAGACAATGGTTATATGCTGCTCAGTGTGATGGACCCTGGATGGATTATCAATGATGAAGGTGAAAACGAAGGCTTCACCGAGTATCAGGATCTGTTGTGCGGCTTGGGACCTGACGGTAAGGGCTATACCTCCGTGCCATATACGTTATATAACGATAATCTTGAGTTCGGTGTGCCTTCCGTACAATATAGCCGCAGTTCAAAATCTTCTAACTTTGCAGTATCAGACTATTATATCAGTTTTTGGAACTATCATCTGCCAGAACTGACGGTAGTGGCTGCAATCTGTGTTTTTACGAATGATGATCAATTAGTAAGCACAATAACCCTGTCTGACAAGAAAGGGAAATCCTATAAATGGGGTAGTGGTGGATATCTTGACTCTTCCGAAAATGACAATCCTTTCCCCATAGGTGCAGGTCTGGATGATGGTACTTATATCGTCAAGGCTATGACAAGGCTCCCTAACACAGATAACTGGATGCCTATGCAGAATACGGAAAGTTTTGCAGTCACTATGACGGTGTCAGGCAACAAGTGCAGCTTCGAGAGTGGTGGAACGACAGCTATTAGAAAGGTTGTTGCAGACACTCCTGCAAAAGCCGACGATGCCTGGTACTCACTTTCTGGAGCCCGCCTGAACGGCAAACCTGCCAATAAAGGAGTCTTTATCCATCAGGGCCGCAAGGTGGTGATTACCCATTAATGGCGGCACTTGAATACCAGCTTGGATGGCAACTTCTGCCATTTCCCATCCTTGGGAACCTTTAGCGTACTTCCCTCTACCTGTTTCAACACGTAGAGGGAATCGTTTTCTACTGTCAGCGTGGCTGTAAGATCCTCGCTGCCATAATCGTTAATCATCTGAAGTTCGGCTTTATCGCCATCAATTTTGGAGGAAGTGATAAGCCAGCAGAAGGAATTACGCTTTTTACTGAGATAGCCTGGCAGTTCCCCATAGAGTTCCTGACCTGGTACGGTAATGCTTTCGCCATAGAGGTCAAGGCGCATAAATACCTCATATTCATTATTATATAGGTACGCGCGAAAAGGCCTGTCGTTTTTTTGGGCAGAAACCGACAGAAGTGAGATATGTAAAACTATTGAAAATAAAAATAACTTCTTCATATTCAGTTCATTTCTAAATTGATGACAAAGATACTAATCTAAATCATTATTTCGACAATTGAATTAAAAATATTATGGGAAATATGGTGGATTTTAGAATAATTTAAGTAACTTTGCCCCGAATTAAATGAAAATATGGCAAAAAAGCAGTTATTACCAGACTACATCTTCGAGTCAAGTTGGGAAGTCTGCAATAAGGTAGGGGGAATTTATACTGTCCTTTCGACGCGTGCCAAGACCCTACAGGAGGCACTTCAGGATAAGATCATATTTGTCGGTCCTGATTTTTGGAAAGAGCAAGAGAGTCCTTATTTCAAGGAGGATAAAACCCTCTTTGCCGATTGGCAAGGGGAGGCTAGTAAACAAGGGCTTAAAGTCAGGGTAGGGCGTTGGACGGTACCTGGCGAACCAGTTGCAATCTTAGTGGATTTCAATCCATTCTTTGAAAAGAAGGATGAGATATACGGTTGGCTGTGGGAACACTATCAGGTGGATTCCCTACATGCTTATGGCGACTACGACGAGGCTTCAATGTTTTCTTATGCGGCAGCCTTAGTTGTAGAGAGTTATTACAACCATTATCTCGACAACTCGAAGCGGGTGATCTATCATGCCAATGAGTGGATGTGCGGATTGGGTGCTTTGTATATCAACAACAAACTGCCCCAGATCGGTACAATTTTCACAACCCACGCTACAAGTATAGGCCGCTCTATTGCTGGTAATATGAAGCCCCTCTACGACTATCTGTTTGCCTATAACGGTGATCAGATGGCCGGTGAATTGAATATGCAGTCTAAGCACTCTATTGAGAAGCAGACAGCTCATTATGTGGATTGCTTTACAACCGTGAGTGACATCACTGCCAAAGAGTGTGTAGAGCTGCTTGACAAGCCTGTGGATGTGGTGTTGCCCAATGGCTTCGACGACAGTTTTGTACCGAATGCCCAGCAGTTTACCCGTAAGCGTAAAACGGCACGTAAGAAAATGCTTGACATTGCCAATGCTCTGTTGGGTGAAGATCTCGGCGACGATACACTACTAATCTCTACCTCTGGGCGCTATGAGTTCCGCAATAAGGGTATTGACGTCTTTGTAGAGGCTATGAACCGTCTGCTTCGCGATCGTGATTTGAAGAAAAAGGTTGTTGCATTCATTGAGGTGCCCGGATGGGTCGGAGAGCCTCGCAAGGATCTGCAAGATCGCTTGAAGAGTGGGCAGAAATACGATACACCTCTAGATGTGCCTCAGGTGACACATTGGCTCCACAATATGAGTCACGACAATGTGCTCGGTATGATGAAGTACTATGATATGCACAATCGTAAGAATGAGAATGTAAAGGTAATTTTCCTGCCTTGTTATCTTGATGGTAAGGATGGTATTGTGAATCTGACCTATTATGATATTGTGTTAGGAAACGACCTGTGTATCTATCCTTCGTATTATGAGCCTTGGGGGTATACACCGTTGGAGGCTGTAGCTTTCAAGGTGCCTTGCATTACCACCGATTTGGCAGGCTTCGGCCTCTGGGCCAACACCGTGTTTGGCAAAAATGGAGAGATTGAAGATGGTGTGAAGGTGATTCATCGTACCGACTATAACTACTCTGAGGTGGCTGACAACATCAAGGATACAGTGGCAGCTTATTCCGCTATGAACAAGAAGCAGATCGATGAATGTCGCAAAAATGCCGGTGCTCTGTCGAAGAAAGCCCTTTGGAGTGAGTTCATAAAATATTATTATCAGGCTTATGATATCGCTTTGACGAAAGCTGAGGAGCGTATGAAGTCGATGCAATAAACAGAATTAGAAACAAATACATAAATTGAGAGAATATGAAAATTAAAGCTGATTACACAAACGATCCCGCTTGGAAAGTTCTGACCGTAAGAGCAACTCTTCCTGAAGAGCTGAAGTGTTTGGACGAGATTGCCCACAACATGTGGTGGGTGTGGAACTGTGAGGCACGCGACCTGTTCCGTGAGCTCGATGTCGAAATCTATCACGAAGTGAGACATAATCCTGTGATGTTGCTGGAGCGTCTCAGCTTCGAGCGCAAGGAGGCCATCCTGAAGGATAAAGCCCTGATGAAGCGCATTAAGGATGTTTATAAGAAGTTCCGCGATTATATGGATGTGGAGCCCGACTCAAAGCGTCCTTCTGTGGCATACTTCTGTATGGAGTACGGTATGCACTCTGCTTTGAAGATTTATTCAGGTGGTCTTGGCATGCTGGCTGGAGACTATGTGAAGGAGGCTTCTGACTCTAACGTCGATATGTGCGCCGTTGGTTTCCTGTATCGTTTCGGCTACTTCACACAAAGTCTTTCTATAGATGGACAGCAGATTGCCAACTACGAGACACAGAACTTCGGTTCACTGCCCATCGAGCGTCAGCTCGATAAGGATGGCAATCCTTTGGTGATTGACGTACCTTATAACAACTATCAGGTTCACGCTTATGTTTGGCGTGTTAACGTTGGTCGTGTTAAGCTCTATCTGTTGGATACTGACAATGAAATGAACTCTGACTTCGACAAGCCCATTACCCACGCCCTCTATGGTGGCGATTGGGAAAATCGTCTGAAGCAGGAGATTTTGCTTGGTATCGGTGGTATGCTGTTGCTGAAGAAACTTGGTATCAAGAAAGATATTTATCACTGTAACGAGGGTCATGCTGCTCTCTGTAACCTGCAGCGCCTGTGCGATTACATCGATGAGGGCCTGACTTTCAACCAGGCTCTTGAGCTTGTTCGCGCCAGTGGTCTCTATACTGTTCATACACCAGTTCCTGCTGGTCACGACTATTTCGATGAGGGCTTGTTCGGAAAGTATATGGGTGGTTATCCTCAGAAACTGGGCATTACTTGGGATGAGTTTATCGGCATGGGTCGTACGAACCCCGATGATCACGGTGAGAAGTTCTGTATGAGTACCTTTGCTTGCAACACTTGTCAGGAGGTTAATGGTGTGTCAAAGCTTCATGGTTGGGTGTCTCAGAAAATGTTTGCCCCCATTTGGCGTGGTTACTATCCAGAGGAGAACCATGTGGGCTACGTTACCAACGGTGTTCACTTCCCCACTTGGGTGGCTACCGGATGGTTGAAGAATATCTATGAGAAGTATCTTGATCCGAAGTTTATGAGCGATCAGTCTAACGAGAAGCTGTGGGAGGGTATCTACAACTGTCCTGATGAGGAGCTTTGGACTTGGCGTCTGGATATGAAGCAGAACCTGATTTATTACATCAAGAATCAGTTCCGTGATACTTGGCTGAAGAATCAGGGTGATCCTTCACGCGTCGTATCTCTGCTGGAGTCAATGGATTCTAACAGACTGATTATCGGCTTCTGCCGTCGTTTTGCAACTTATAAGCGTGCTCACCTGCTGTTCACCGATCTTGATCGTCTGTCTAAGATCGTGAACAATCCAGAGCGTCCCGTTATGTTCCTCTTTGCAGGAAAGGCTCACCCCGCCGATGGCGCAGGTCAGGGTCTCATCAAGAAGATTTACGAGATATCTCAGCGTCCAGAGTTCCTGGGTAAGATTATCTTCCTTGAGGACTACGACTTCCTGTTGGCTCGTCGTCTTGTTTCTGGTGTTGATATCTGGATGAATACACCAACTCGTCCTCTCGAGGCTTCAGGTACATCTGGTGAGAAGGCCGAGATGAATGGTGTTGTCAACCTGTCTGTGAAAGACGGTTGGTGGCTTGAGGGCTATCGCGAGGGTGCCGGATGGGCTCTCACAGAGAAGCGCACTTATCAGAACCAGGGCTATCAGGATCAGCTCGATGCTGCTACCATCTATGGTCTGCTTGAGAACGAGATTATTCCTCTCTACTACAATAAGGATAAGAAGGGCATCTCTAAGGGCTGGTGCAAGGTTATTAAGAACTCTATTGCTCAGATCGCTCCTCACTATACGATGAAGCGTCAGCTCGATGACTACTATTCAAAGTTCTATGAGAAAGAGGCTAAGCGTTTCAAGGAGCTTTCAAAGAACGACAACCGTTTGGCTAAGGAAATTGCTCAGTGGAAGGAGACCGTTGTTGAGCGCTGGGATGCCATTAGCGTGGTATCAAGCGAGTGGGACTTCCCCTCAGCTGGTGCTGAAGCTGGTCAGAAGTACACTCTGAAGTATGTTATCAACGAGCAGGGTCTTGACGATGCCGTTGCTCTTGAAAAGGTTAACGTTTTGGTTGACAAGGATGGCAATGAGAAGGTATTCTCTGTAGAACCTCTGAACTTGACTGGTCACGAGGGTAACAACTACACCTTTGAGGCTCAGTTGGCTCCCCGTCAGTTCGGTCAATACAAGAGTGCCGTTCGTATGTATCCAAAGAACAAGAACCTGCCTCACCGTCAGGACTTCTGCTACGTGAAGTGGCTGGAACTGCCTCCTTGCAACAACTAATGTGAGATAGCAATCATAAAAGAAGCGCCCGGGTTTATTTGAACTCGGGCGCTTTATAATTCTCGTTGATATAATTACCTAAAGGATTGTCCTTGTTGCGTTCAGCTGTATTCAGCACGCAGGCCGACATCTGGCGGTGCAGACTATCTATGCTGTGAGCCAATGCCTTCTGGGTAGTAGTGTCGGCAGCAGGATGATGTAACATCTTAGCTATCTGGCTACCCATCATGGCAATAGAATCCGTCAGCTGTTGCCACTCGTTATTGAGTCTGGTACCAGATATTCGCGAGGTGCCTGGTTCGCTGTTCAGCTCTATCGTCGTGATACCAGGCTCTGTGAAGAAACATACCTGACAGGCAGGCGCTTGTTTCGCCATTACATTATAAAGCTCAATCTTCTGAGCCTCTCCGTAAAAAGAGAACTTTCCCTGACTAACTGTTGAAATGGCTATAGGTTGCTCACTCTCATTCAGGAGACAGATGGTGTCGCCCTCTGCAAAAGAGCGGGCATAGCCATTAATCTGAAACGTATTGGACTGGCAGGCACAGAGTAAGAATCCTGTTGCTGCCAGTCCAAAGATAGATTTGATTGTCATTCTGTTATACGATATAGAGATCGCTTATACTCTGGTTGTCGATGACTCGGCGGATAGCTTCTGCAAACATGTCGGCAACGCTAATCTGTTTTACTTTGGCACAACGTTGAACGTAAGGAATAGAGTCGGTGAAGACAATCTCCTCAAGAGCCGATTCCTGCACACGGTCGCTGGCTGGTCCGCTCATCACACAGTGGCTGGCACAAGCTCGAACAGTCTTTGCGCCATGGGCTTTCATTAGATCGGCAGCCTTTGTGATCGTACCGGCAGTATCTACCATATCGTCGATGATCACCACATTCTTGCCTTCTACTTCACCAATAATCTGCATCGAAGCCACCACGTTAGCACGTGCACGTGTCTTGTTGCACAATACCAATGGGCATCCCAAATACTTCGCATAGGTGTTTGCACGCTTTGATCCGCCGACATCGGGAGATGCTATCACAAGGTCGTCAAGATGCAGCGACTTCAGATAGGGGATAATAACATTTGATGCATAAAGATGGTCAACTGGTACATCAAAGAATCCCTGAATCTGGTCAGCATGGAGGTCCATCGTGATAACGCGGTTCACACCAGCTGCACTCAGCAAGTCGGCTACCAGTTTTGCACCAATGCTGACACGAGGCTTATCCTTACGGTCCTGTCGTGCCCAACCGAAGTAGGGTATTACGGCATTGATGGTACGGGCTGACGCACGCTTGGCGGCATCAATCATCAGCAGCAGTTCCATCAAATTGTCACTGCTGGGGAAAGTGCTCTGTACCAGAAAGACGTCTCTACCTCGGATACTCTCCTCATAGCTGACAGCAAATTCGCCATCGGAAAACTTAGTGATAAGTAATTGGCCTAACGGGCAGCCCAGACTTTGACAAATCTTCTCTGCCAAGTATTTCGTTGCTGTACCCGAGAATACCATGTAAGAATTTTTTTCAGACATTGTTTTATCTTTAAATTAATCAATCATCTTTAACAGACGCTCAAAATGGTTCAGCAGCGCCTTATAGTCAATCTCATTGTGAATGTTGAAACGGTTCCACAAATCACCGCAGATCACTACACCACCGAACCCCAGTGTCTTCATATCCTTCACGTTGTCGAGGTTCATGCCTCCTAAAGCAAAAACCTTCTTGTCAATCAATCCTTCATTGGCAGCATCTTCCAGTTCCTCATGCGTGAACGATGATTTCTCGTCCTTGTTGGTCTGACTGTCGAAAATGGAATGCAGGAATACGTAGTTCGATTGCTTCTTGGCATCTTTCAGTTCGCTGATAGCGTGACAAGTACGTGAGATATTGCCTTTATAGCCTACTGGTGGCTCTGTGTAAGCGTCATCGATATGGATACCTTTCAGGCGGTATTCCTCTTTCAGATAGAAGTGACCGTGCACGGTTATCCTGTTGCGATAGTCATCCCCTAGCAGCGTCAGCAGTCGTTCCGAATACATCGGAGAGGCACCAGGCTTATACAGATGAAGATTCTCCAACCCCTCTTCAAAGAGGTTGGCCAGAATCTTGTCTTCTTCCACGAAGAAGGTGGGTTTGGTCATTACGATAAGCTTCATTTTTCAGCGTCTCTTCTCTTTCTGATGTGCAAACTTACAAATTTTTTTCGATATTGGCACGACTTTCGCTAAAAAATTGCTTTTGTAGGTGCATTTTTCAGAAAAATGTCGTAATTTTGCACCGCAAAAGTAAAAAAGAAGCGAAAATTTTAGTTTAATTATAAAAAAGGTAAGAAGAAAATGAAAGCATTTGTTTTTCCCGGACAGGGAGCGCAGTTTGTAGGAATGGGTAAGGATTTGTATGACAATAACCCATTGGCTAAGGAACTCTTTGAGAAAGCCAACGATATTCTCGGCTATCGCATCACCGACATCATGTTTGAAGGTACAGATGACGATCTGAAGCAGACCAAGGTGACTCAGCCCGCAGTTTTCCTTCATAGCGTGATCTCTGCTCTCTGCATGGGTGAGGCATTCCAGCCTGCTATGGTGGCAGGTCACTCTCTGGGTGAATTCTCTGCGCTGACTGCTGCTGGTGCTCTCAGCTTTGAGGATGGTCTGAAGTTGGTCTATGCACGTGCTATGGCTATGCAGAAAGCCTGTGAGGCTCAGCCCTCAACGATGGCAGCCATCATCGCTCTTCCTGACGAGAAGGTAGAGGAGGTGTGTGCTGAGGTCAGCAAGCAAGGTAAAGGTGTAGTCGTTCCCGCCAACTACAACTGTCCTGGACAGCTCGTTATCTCTGGTAATGTAGAGGCTATTGAGGAGGCTTGTGAGCAGTTGAAGGCAGCTGGTGCCAAGCGTGCCCTCGTACTGAAGGTAGGTGGTGCCTTCCACTCTCCGTTGATGCAGCCCGCCAAGGATGAACTTCAGGCAGCTATCGAGGCCACAGAGATTAAGATGCCGAAGTGTCTTGTATATCAGAATGTGGATGCCAAACCTCATACAGATCCTGCTGAGATCAAGGCCAACCTGATCGCACAGCTCACTTCATCTGTACGCTGGACACAGAGTGTTCAGAATATGATTGCCGACGGTGCCGACGACTTCACTGAGTGTGGTCCTGGCAAGGCTCTGCAGGGCATGATTTCTAAGATTAACAAAGAAGTATCAGCTCATGGCATCGTCGAATAAACTGATTATCTATCAGGTTTTTACGCGCCTTTATGGCAATCGGAACACCACTCGCAAGGAGTATGGAACGATTGAGGAGAACGGTTGCGGTAAACTGAATGACTTCACGCCCACCACCCTGAAACACATCAGGGAGATGGGCGTGAGCCATATCTGGTACACAGGTGTGATCCGTCATGCTACCATGACCGATTATTCTGCCTATGGAATCCCCCGTCAGCACCCAGCAGTTGTGAAGGGTAGGGCAGGCTCGCCTTACGCCATCACCGACTACTACGACATTGATCCCGATCTGGCCACCGATGTCAATCAGCGCATGCAGGAATTCGAGGCTCTGGTGGAGCGCACTCATCAGGCAGGCATGAAGGTCATCATCGACTTCGTGCCTAACCATGTGGCACGCCAGTATCACTCCATCTGCAAGCCAGAGGGGGTGAAAGATCTGGGTGAAGAGGACAATCCCCAGAACGGCTTCGATCCTCAGAACAATTTCTATTACTGTCCGGGTCAGCGGTTCACACCCTATTTCGACCTCTATCATGGCGAGACGGAACCCTATCTCGAAGAACCTGCTAAGGCCACAGGTAACGACTGCTTCCACAATGCCCCAGGCATGAACGACTGGTATGAGACGGTGAAGCTCAACTACGGTCTCGATTACTATGCGGGTCGAGTGGGGCATTTCAGCCCCATCCCCAATACCTGGGATAAGATGACTGACATCCTGCTCTTCTGGGCGTCGAAAGGTGTCGATGGTTTCCGCTGCGACATGGCTGAGATGGTGCCTGCTGCCTTCTGGCATTGGGCTACCGACAAGGTGAAGTTCCGCTATCCTAAGATGCTCTTCATCGGTGAGGTGTATAATCCTGCCGAATACCGCAACTACCTCGCTGCAGGCTTCGACTACCTCTATGATAAGGTTGGTATGTATGATACCCTGCGTGAAGTGATTTGTGGTCGCCAGTCAACCCATGCCATCACGGGTGCCTGGCAACAGACCGACGATATCCGCAACCACATGCTCTATTTCCTCGAAAACCACGACGAGCAGCGTGTGGCCAGCAGCTTCTTTGCAGGTTCTGGCCGCAAGGGCATACCCGGACTGGTGGTCTCAGCCTTACTACAGAAGAATCCGCTGATGATCTATGCGGGTCAGGAGTTTGGCGAGCGCGGTATGGACAAGGAAGGCTTCAGTGGGCACGACGGACGTACCACGATCTTCGACTACTGGAGTGTTGACACCCTCGTGCGTGCAGCCACCCATAAGCTCACAGTTGAGGAGAAGCTACTCAAGATGCAATATAATAAGGTGTGCCAGATTGCCGTCACCGAAAAGGCTGCCGTTGATGGCGCTTGTTTCGATCTGATGTATGTCAACGGTCATCTTCATCGTCAGTATGCTTTCATCCGCAAGGCTGGTTCGGAGGTGCTGCTTGTGGTGGCTAACTTCGATGAACTGCCTGTCAGGATTGATGTCACGATTCCAGCTCATGCCTTCGATTTCCTGAAAATCAAGGAGAAGAATGCGACAACCATCGAACTCCTCTCTGACAAGAAAGGAAAGATCACTCTGAAGCGTGATGGTGCCATCCCGTTGGAGCTTGAACCCCTTGGTGCTGTAGTCCTGAAATTCAAGGCGTAAGCCCCAGTAATCCCGTACCCCCACATTGTCATCTCGACTAAGCGAAGCGCATGGAGAGACTTCTCCACTCACTCCGCTTAGTCGAGATGACAGTTGGGGGGATGTCGAGATGACAGAGGGGCTTACTTACATCTCACTGATGTTTCCTATGCCTGAGCGGTGCTTTTTCACTTGTTTGGGATGCCCTGCATAATTCAGCGATCCTACACCCGACACAACGCCATCCAACTTCTCTGACGCATAGCAGCTGATGCTGCCAACACCCGATACTTTGGCTTTAACATTTATGGCTTTCAGGTCTTCGGCAACAATGCTGCCCACACCACTGCAGAGCAGGTCTGCATCGTCAGTGATACCTGCCACCTTGATTTCACCCACGCCGCTGTTCACCACCGTCAGTTTGTCGGTATCCAACTTGTGCATCGTGATGCTGGCAGCCCCGCTGTTCTGTATCTTGATCAGGTCGTTTGTATAGACCTTGATTTTGATCTTGTGACCATCTATGTTGATATGCCGCTTCGTGAAGTTGATGTCGAGTCTGCTGCCCTTGCTCTCAAACTGATAAAAATCAATATAGTTCTCAGGAGCCGTCAGCTCCACGGTACCGTCCTTATCGTCACTCTGAATCAGCTCCACACTGCCAAAACAATTCATGTTTACCTCCTCGAATGGCGACAGCTTATAGGTCTTGGTTACAATTTCCTTACTCGGTTCAATACGTTCACCACTTCCCCAGTTGCCAGCATCGATTTTGCACGATGTTAGCACCAGCACACTTAACATTAAAAACAATACTTTTTTCATATCGTTCTGCTTTTTTATTGATTAATCTTTGTCTGTTTGACTTAATAACTGCCCAAAAAGTTGCAAAACATTTGCTTTTTTTCGATTTAATTTGTACTTTTGCGCCAAAATATTAAGAAATATGGCCGATTATATACTCAATGAGCATAACAAAGAGGAGTTTCCTCCTGCGCATACAGCGGAGCATCTGCTGAATCAGACCATGCAGCGTATCTTTGGCTGTGAGCGTTCCTATAATGCCCATATCGAGCGTAAGAAAAGCAAGATGAGCTTTCATCTCGATCAGAAGCCAAGTCGTCAGGAAGAGAAGGAGATAGAGCGTCGCATGAACGAGCTGATCGAAGCGGATCTGCCTGTAACGTTTGAGTTCGTTACCCGTGATGAACTGCCTGAGGAGATCGACCAGACGCGTCTGCCTGACGATGCCTCTGAAACCATACGCCTTGTGCGTATCGGCGACTATGATGTTTGTCCCTGCATCGGCAAGCATGTACGCAGCACCTCACAGATTGGTCGTTTCGAGATGCTTGGTACTAATTGGGACGAACACGAACGCTCTTTCCGCGTCCGCTTCAAGATTGTCTGAATATAGGCGATTATTTAAATGGGAATTTCATCTTGTCTTTCATAATCTCCTTCGCTGTCTCTTTGTCTAAGGTGAAGACGTGATTCAGGATTCCGAAAGAAATCATTTTGATGTCGTCTTTGTATTTGATGTATCCTGTATTATAAAAAGTGTGATCCCTTATGATCAGATTGGTGTTGAGATAGGAGTCTGCCATGTTGATGGTCAGCATGGTGCTGATAGAAGCAAGTTCTGTGGTAAAGATATTGCTCTGATCCACTTCTGAATTGACAACTTCTGATACGACGCTTTTGATAGCCTCTTTGTGTGCCTCACGGTCTGGACATGTAGCGATGAGCCCTACAGCTACTGCAACTAAGAATATGAGGAGGAACAAAAACTTTTTCATTTCCTGTTATCCATATTTACGGAGGTAAAACGGAATTCGGAAGCGTCGATATAATGCACGTCGTATTGGCCGGCACGCTTCTCGGTATATTCTTTCTTCATCTTGGCATATTTCTTCTCAATATCTTTGCGGCTAAGGGATGAAACCACTACAACAGTGCGGTTCTTTAACCCCAAGCTGTCGGCACAGAAGTTGCGCAGCTGGTATGAATAGTTGCTTTTGCCTGCCAGTAACTTCTTCTTTGGCATGACCCATACGCTGTCAACTTCCTGGATGTCTGTGAAGAAGACGATGGAGTCATTGAATGAAGCGGCAAATCCGAACATATATGCTTTGGGTACTACGCGATTCTGAGCTACAGAGGGCAAGTATGCCATTGCTACCATCAGGGCGGCAGCGATCATGATGTGTCTGATGAATTTCATTTATCCTAAATACGATTTTAATATTTTATTCTTTGTACATGTGCGGAGTTTGCGGATGGCTTTCTCCTTAATCTGACGGACGCGCTCACGGGAGAGACCGTATTTCTCACCGATTTCCTCGAGGGTGAGCTCCGTCTGGTTGATGCCATAGGAGGCTTCGATAACGTTACGCTCGCGCTCGTTGAGCACACCAAGTGCATCTTGTATCTCCGCCCTCAACGACTCTTCCACAAGGGCTATGTCAGTCGAGGGGTTGTCATCGTTTGTCAAAACATCGAGCAGACTGCTGTCTTCATCACTCGTAAAGGGTGCATCCACCGATACGTGACGTCCGCTGATATTCATGGCCTCGTCGATCTTTTCCTGCGGCAGATCGATGTTGTCAGCAATCTCTTCCACGGAGGGACGACGCTCATGGGCCTGCTCGAACTTATTGATCTCCCGATTGATTTTGTTGACGGAACCTACCTGATTGAGCGGGAGTCTCACGATGCGGCTCTGCTCAGAGATGGCCTGCAGGATGCTCTGCCTGATCCACCAGACAGCATAGGAGATGAATTTAAAACCACGTGTCTCGTCGAAGCGTTCTGCTGCTTTCAGCAGACCCATATTGCCTTCATTGATAAGGTCACTCAGGGTGAGCCCCTGATTCTGGTACTGCTTCGCTACAGATACGACAAAACGAAGGTTGGCTCGTGTGAGCCTTTCCAACGCTTTCTGATCACCATTCTTGATGCGCTGGGCGAGTTCTACTTCTTCCTCCGCCGTTAGCATTTCCTCCTTACCGATCTCTTGGAGATACTTCTCAAGGGAGGCGCTTTCGCGGTTGGTGATCGATTTAGTGATTTTAAGTTGCCGCATGATAGTTCCGTTTTTTAGCCAATTTGCAAAAGTAGGGCTTTTTCCTGAAACGACCAAAAAAAAAGCCACGAAATTTCAAAATCGTGGCTTTTTTCCTGTATATTTGCTTATTCGTTTTGCAAAGGCACTGCAAAATAGCCTTTCTTTCCAGTGGGATAGATTCCCTGGATGTAGAGCACAGGCTCCTTGCTGGTAGAGGCTTCTTTCACCACATTCTGCAGGTCGTCGATGGTCTTGATGCTCTGGTCGTTAACCTTCTGGATAACGAATCCCTTAGGTACGTTTGCATCCTTTAGCTTGCCACCGCTGATCTTCATTACTTCGAGACCGTAGCCGATGTTGAGCTGTTCTTTCTGTGCATCGGTGATGGCGCGGAAGCTGCCTCCCAAGATGTCGAGATCGGCATTCTTCACAACCTTTGTGTTGCCCTGCTCGTTCTTCAGTGTGGCACTGACGGTGTGACTCTTCTTGTTACGCAGATAGGTAAGACTAACTTTATCACCAGGACGCTTCTTAGCGAGGATGCCCTGAAGTTCACCGAACTTAGTGACTTTCTGACCATCTACAGCGGTGATCACATCACCTTCCTTCAGACCGGCAGCTTCTGCAGCTCCGTCTTCAACAACCTTTGCCACATAGATACCTTCCATTGTTCCGAGATCGACTTCCTTGTCCTTCTCTTTCTCAGCATCCACATAGTTCTTGACGTCGGTGCCCTGAATACCGATCATGGCACGCTGTACGTTACCAAACTGCTTGAGGTCGTCAACCACTTTATTCATAATGGTGGTGGGGATGGCGAAACCATAGCCGATGTTCGAGCCTGTCTGTGAGTACAGCATGGCGTTGATACCAACCAGTTCACCACGAGTGTTGACGAGGGCGCCACCAGAGTTGCCTTGATTGATGGCAGCATCGGTTTGGATGAATGACTCTACGCCGTTGGCACCGAGTGTACGAGCTTTTGCGGAGATGATACCTGCAGTGACGGTATTGTTCAAGCCGAGCGGGTTACCTACGGCGAGTACCCATTCGCCGACACGCACATCATCGCTGTTGGCAATGGTGATGGCTGGCAGATTCTTACCGTCGATCTTGATAAGAGCCAGGTCGGTAGTCTTGTCAGCACCAATCACACGTGCGGAATATTCTTTATTGTCAGTCAGACTGACTGTCAATTCGTCAGCACCATCCACTACATGGTTGTTTGTGACGATATAACCGTCGGCAGAGATAATGACACCAGAGCCTGCTGCTGCACGCTTCGGGGTCTGCACCTGACGCTGACGCTTGCCGTTGTTACCTTGTCCACGTCCGAAAAATCCGCCAAAGGGATCTGAGAAGAAGTCCTCAAATGGATCGTTGTATTCAACGGTCTGAATCTTTGAATTCTGTACTGATTTGATATACACCACAGAAGGGAGTGCCTTCTCTGCTGCGAAAGTCAGATCGACAGGCTGTCCGGCAGGAGCTGATGCTACGACGGGAGTGGGAGCTGTAGCAGCATTGGTGTTGGAGATGGCAGCTACAGAAAGAACTAAAGCAACGACGCAAACGGCAGGCGTTGCTACATTTACAATCTTTTTCATATTCTCATTCATTTTATAATGTATTTAAATTCAACTTTGGCAGCAGGGCTGCATTAACACACTCACGTAGTTTGACGATGCAAAGATAGGGTCAAAAATTGGTTTACTGACAAAATGTCGTGAATATTTGTCCCAATTTAACAATTTTGCCAAGACGCTTAACGGGCATTTGCGATTAACAGTTGAAATCTTAAATAACTGACAAAATTAAGAGTCTTGTCTTATTTTAGTTGCAAATAATTAATTATCCATACTTTTTCGATGTTTAGATTTCTCTTTTCCAAATAAATCAATTACCTTTGCATCCGAAAGCACTGTCACGGTCTGCCGCTGGTGCCGTTATGGCACGAGAGGAAAGTCCGGGCAGCATAGGGTACCCCACTTCTGAAAGTGGAAGCTATTGGTGACAGTAGGTGAGGGCAGAAGAAAATAACCGCCGCAAGGTAAGGGTGAGAAGGTGGTGTAAGAGACCACCAGCCGGTGGGTGATCATCGGGCTGTGTCTGCTGGGGGCTGCAAGTTCGCGTAAACCGTCGTCTGAGGGTTACCCGCCCGATTTTACGATGGAGGGTAGAACGCTTGAGCTATGGGGTGACTCATAGACTAGATAAATGACAGACGCCATCTTTGGGTGGTACAGAACCCGGCTTATAGGGACAGTGCTTTCTTTTTAATGGATATTGATCGTGGATAGTGAGTCTTTTATCAAACAGGTAGTTCGGAAGATGATTCTGACGGTCCGTTTCTTTACGGAGAAACGGGTGATGGCTGAGGCAGCTGCCTTGACTTATTCTTCACTATTGGCTATTGTCCCCATCCTTGCAGTAGTGTTTGCCATTGCAAGAGGTTTCGGCTATAATAAGTATATAGAGGTGTGGTTTCTCAATGCGTTGTCGTCGCAGCCTGAGGCGGCTAATGTCATTGTAGGCTTCGTTAACAGCTATCTGGTGCATATCCAAGGTGGTGTCTTTCTCGGTATCGGTTTGATCTTTATGCTCTATACGGTGCTGATGCTGATGAATAATGTGGAGGAGACTTTCAATCAGATCTGGCAGGTCAGCAACACGCGTCCGATTATCCGTTCGTTGACAAACTATCTGGCGATGTTTCTGCTTTTCCCCATCATCATCATTGTTTCTACGGGCCTTTCAATCTTTATGGCCACGCTTGCCGACAAGGCGGAGAATTTCGTGCTATTGGGGACTGCCGTCGGAAAATTGCTCGATCTGTCGCCTTTTATCCTGTTGTCGATATTGTTTGTGATTCTCTATGTGTATATGCCGAACACTAAGGTGAAGCTATCTTGTGCCATCGTACCAGGAATTCTTGCGGGTATCGCTATGCAGATTTTACAGTTGGTCTATATCTATGCCCAGTTATGGGTGACGAGCTATAACGCCATCTATGGATCGTTTGCAGCCCTGCCTTTGTTTATGCTCTGGGTGCAGTTCTCATGGACTATTTGTCTGTTTGGTGCGCAACTCACATATACCAATCAGAATCTAAACCGTATCGGTATCAACCTGGAACCGCTTGATATTCATCCAAAGATCGACATGGGCGATGATGAACGAGGTCCTGAGGCTACGGCCATCTACGCAGATACCATCGACTCTCTGTAACAAAGAACTTATTTGCGGGCCAGTTCCCAGAAGGCTACAGCAGCTGCTGCAGCCACGTTCAAGGAATCTACCTGATGTGACATGGGAATGCGGATCACATAGTCTGCATCGCGGATAGTCTGTGCTGGTAAGCCGTCGCCTTCTGTTCCCATAATGATAGCAAGTTTCCCAACAGCTTTCAGACGAGGATCGTCAAGTGCGATGGAATCATCAGTTAACGCCATTGCAGCAGTGGTGAAACCTAAGTCGTGTAGGGTGGCGTAATCATCGAGCCAAGTCCAAGGCACCAGGAATACACTACCCATCGAGACGCGTACAGCCCTGCGGTTCAAGGGGTCACAGGCATTTCTGGTCAGTAGTACAGCATCGATGCCTAAGGCTGCGGAAGAGCGGAAGATAGCCCCGATATTCGTGGTATCCACAACGCCATCGATGACAACAATCCTGCTGGCTTTCTTGATGATATCTGCCACAGCAGGCTCTGGGCGACGATACATCGCACAAAGTACACCCCGTGTCAGTGTGTAACCCGTAAGTTGAGCCAACAGTTCGCGCTCGCCAGTATAAACAGGTATATCGCCGCATCTTGCTATGATGTCGGCAGCATCACCTGTGATATGCTTGCGTTCACAGAGCAGTGCTTGAGGCTGATAACCGGCCTCCAAAGCCACTCGGATCACTTTCGGACTTTCTGCGATGAAGATGCCGCGGGAAGGATCCAACCGGTTACGCAACTGTGATTCCGTGAGTGAGGCGAAGATTGCCAGACGAGGGTCGGAGAGGGTGGTTATTTCGTATATCATTTGTCGGTTGTCGGTTGTGTATAGAAATCGATCAGACGGGTGAGTGCCCGACGACAGACGATGCAGAAATCAGGTTCTTCGTTCGTACGCATACGACAGTTCTCACAACCTCGCCATACGCCGTTGGTGAGATATCCGCCGCCCTCAAAAAGACCAGCCTGACCTTCCTTCACTAAATCCTCCCATTTCCCGATAAAACGGTGCTGGGTGGTCAGATTGGGTTCCCAGGGCTCTGTGTCTGCAAAATACATCGGATCATCATTCCCATAGGCGTACTCATCGCCCAGACCTCCGAAGGAATGACCGAATTCATGTACCACTACTGGCAGGAAGTATTTGCCTCCTGTATAACTGAGATTATAGGAGTTGAAGATGCCGCCACCGCCATAGTGCTCTGTATTTACGAGGATGATGATATGCTCATATGGCGTACCTGCCAACAAATTATGCAACTGCTTGAGGTGTAGGGTGGTTAGGTAACGGTCGCTATAAAAGGTGTCAAAGTGTGAAGCAAGGGCAGTATGCTTCCAGATGCCCTTTGATGGTTCGCTGGTACCTGACTCTTCTGATACTGATTTAAGGGCAATCATGTTAAAGCGGTCTTGCAACGACTTGAAGGGCTCATGGCGGAAGAGAGCGCTGATAGCCTGTTGGCAGTCATTCAGGTAGTGTTCCATTTCGTCGGCTGTATATCCCTCTGCCACAAATGCGATATGGATGCAGTTCGACGAGTCTTTGGCCTGCTGCAATACATCGTAGGGGGTGACGTCACGCTCTCCGGCCTTTCGGATCAGGATATCCGTAGGAATAACGGTGTGGGTCATGGAAACAGCCGTTTTGTCGTGATAGTCATAGAGTTCTACGGTGATATCAATGGTATCTTTTGGGAATGGAACTAAAAAGATATTCTCAAACGACTTCTTCGTGTGTTTAGCCTCTTCTGTGGACATCCACTCCTGAAAGAGTGTTGAGAAAGAATGACGGTAGATCACTTCTTCCTTCTGGTGAGACCGCATAATGATCTGTCCGTTTCCTTTTAGGGGCACTTCGTTGAGACGATAACGCTTACCATACCAATGAGGCAGGGATACCAGTTCATCGACATAGATGGACGATTGCGAATTGTCGCCTGCAAATGTATAGTCGATTCTGAGTGTACGATCCTCGAAATAATCTTCGAAACGCTGTGCGCTTAGCGATGAAGATAACAAAAGTAAACAACTAAAAACCAGTAATTTATTCATAATTCATTAATTAAATTCTTTACATAGTTTCTGCTCCAGTCTCTTAGGTGATATTGTGCCTCGTCGTATTGTAGCAAATCGAGGTCGATCGTCACGATGCCGTCTTCATTGTGGGTGCGGCCTAATCGTTTTTCCGTTTCTTTCAGCACCTCATTCAGCAGGTTCATACTGAATGCCGTTGTTGCTTTGCAGAGCTGGTTGAGATAAGGCTCCTGACGGATGGAGTTGATGGGATCCGTCCAGATCGCTGAGGAGAAATGCACTTCAGAGAGCAACTGAGTCAGTTGTTCTCTGGCTGCCTGAAGGTTCGCCTCTTGATTCTCGTTAGAGGCGAGACTGATGATAATTTGGTGTTGCTTTTGAGTCATAACGAATGCAAAGATAATGAAAAAAGTAAAACGGTATAAAAGAATAAGGGTAAAAAATGTAAAAAGGGTAAAAACTAACGGAGAAAATCTTCATCTATCTGTGTTTTTCTTTGTATCTTTGCACCGCAGTTGTTTGAAAACTGACATGTGGGGTTGACAAAATGAAAGAAAATGCTCTTATTTTGTGAATTTCTGCTCAAAAATTTGGTGAATTGAAATTAAAAGTGTAATTTCGCAGCGTTTTTCAGAAACATGAACGTATTAACATTATAAAAATAACAATCAAAATGAAGAAGTACAACTTTAATGCCGGTCCCTCTATCCTTCCTCGCGAAGTGATTGAGAATACCGCAAAACAGTGTCTTGATTTCAATGGATCTGGTCTCTCTCTGATGGAGATCAGCCACCGTGCAAAAGATTTCCAACCCGTTGTAGATGAGGCTGTGGCTCTGGTTAAGGAGCTGCTGCAGATTCCTGAGGGTTACTCAGTGATCTTCCTTGGTGGTGGTGCCTCTCTGGAGTTCTGCATGATCCCTTACAACTTCCTGATTAAGAAGGCTGCCTACCTGAACACAGGTGTCTGGGCTAAGAAGGCCATGAAGGAAGCTAAGCTTTTCGGTGAGGTCGTTGAGGTTGCTTCTTCGGCTGATGCCAATTATACCTTCATCCCCAAGGACTGGAGCGTTCCCGCTGATGCAGACTATCTGCACATCACCACTAATAACACCATCTATGGTACTGAGATTCGTAAGGACCTCGATGTTCCCGTTCGTCTGATTGCTGATATGTCATCAGATATCTTCAGCCGTCCTATCGACGTAGCTAAGTATGATGCCATCTACGCTGGTGCTCAGAAGAATATGGCTATGGCTGGTGTGACCATCGTGATTGTGAAGGACGACGCTCTGGGCAAGGCTCCTCGTGAGATTCCTACGATGCTCGACTATCGCACACACGTTGACAAGGGTTCTATGTTCAACACGCCTCCAGTAGTGCCCATCTACTGTGCTCTCGAGAACCTGCGCTGGCTGAAGAAGCAGGGTGGTGTAGAGGCTATGGACAAGCTGGCTCACCAGCGTGCTGAGATCGTCTATGGCGAGATCGACCGCAACAAGATGTTCGTAGGTACTGCCAAGGAGGAGGATCGTTCACTGATGAACCTCTGCTTCGTGATGGCTCCTGAATATAAGGAGTTGGAGAAAGACTTCCTCGACTTCGCCGTATCTAAGGGTATGGTTGGTGTGAAGGGTCACCGTTCTGTAGGTGGTTTCCGTGCTTCTTGCTACAACGCCCAGACCATCGAGGGTTGCAACGCACTCGTAGCTTGCATGAAGGAATTTGAGGCTAATCATTAATATTAATAAGGTAATATGAAAGTATTAGTTGCTACAGAGAAACCTTTTGCAGCTGCTGCTGTAAATGGTATCAAGGCAGAGATTGAGGCAGCAGGCAATGAGTTGGTGCTGCTCGAGAAATATACAGAGAAAGCCCAGTTGCTGGATGCTGTGAAGGATGCCGACGCGCTGATTATCCGTTCGGATAAGGTGGATGCAGAGGTGCTCGACGCTGCTAAGCAGTTGAAGATTGTGGTTCGTGCCGGAGCTGGTTACGACAACATCGACTTGGCAGCTGCCACCGCTCACAACGTTGTAGCTGAGAATACCCCAGGTCAGAACTCTAACGCCGTAGCCGAGTTGGTATTCGGTCTGCTGGTAATGGCTGTTCGTGGTTTCTACAATGGTAAGAGCGGTTCAGAGCTGTTGGGTAAGAAACTGGGTATCCTCGCTTTCGGTAATGTAGGTCGTAATGTAGCCCGCATCGCCAAAGGTTTCGGTATGGACGTTTATGCTTATGATGCATTCTGTCCTGCTGAGGTGATCGAGAAGGCTGGCGTTCACGCTGTAGCTAATCAGGATGCACTCTTTGAGACCTGTGATGTGGTTTCACTCCATATTCCTGCTACACCTGAGACCAAGCAGAGCATCAATGCCGCTTTGGTTGGTAAGATGAAGAAGGGCGGCGTGCTGGTGAACACAGCCCGTAAGGAAGTCATCAACGAGCCAGAACTTATCCAGTTGATGGAGGAGCGTACCGATCTGAAGTTTGTGACAGATATCATGCCTGATGCAGATAACAAGTTCCAGAAGTTTGAGGGTCGCTACTTCTCTACACCTAAGAAGATGGGTGCTCAGACGGCTGAGGCCAATATCAACGCAGGTATCGCTGCTGCTAAGCAGATCAACGCATTCTTTAAGGATGGTGATACGAAGTTCCAGGTGAACAAGTAAGCGATACGCTATAAAAGAAGAAATCCCTCGCCGATTGGCGGGGGATTCTTTTTTATTTGGCAATAAACTTCTTTCCGTTCTGAATATAGATACCCTTGTCAGGTTGGGAGGTTGGTGTCCCGTTTAGGTTGTAGATGGTTCCATTGGCGGATTGCTGGTAGGTGGAAGGTCTTCTGATAGCGGTATAGCCCTGATCTCCGTAGTAACCTTTGATGATGGCATCTTTCAGATCCAGCTGGTTGAACTCTGGCACAGAACGATGTTCTCCATCAGACAGCCCCATCCAGTAGAAGGTTCCTATATCATTGGCTTTGGTCTTTTCCACGAAGTAACGGGCGAAACTCAGCATATTCTGACGATAGAGCCCATAGCCATTCTCCGTACTCGTTCCCCATTCGCCGATAATCACAGGTGCACCTTTTGCCACCAGATATGATTTGAGTGAAAGGATCATCTGATCTACTATACTCTTGGCTTTGCTGAGGTCCTTGATGTCGAGATACGAGTGGACCTCGAAGATGAGGTGGTTCTCCACCTTGTCGCTGGGACGTTTCATGTTTCTCAGCGGATCTTGCAGATGCGGGCTCCAAGTGTCTGCACCACTACAGGCACCGTAGGTCGTGACGATAAGGTTGCGTTGGCTGTTGTTCCCACCTGTTGCCCTTACCACGTCCACAAAACTCTGAGCATAGTTGTTGATGGCGTTATAGGCCGCTGTGGCTATCGTATTGTCATAACCTGAAGGGGTTGCCATCGAGGCATAGTTCCACGAGTGGTAGGAGTCGAGCATCTCGTTATAGCCCTCAAAGAGCAGATGTTCGTCATAATCCTTGAATTCCTCTGCGATCTGTTGCCATATCGCTTCGAAACAGTCCTTCTGTTTGGCATAGTCCGACTCGCTGGCTATCAGCCAGGCGGTGTTGGCACTTCCTGTATCGTGATGAATATTGAGGATGCAGTACATACCTTGACTGATCACATAGTCAACCACTTCATGCACACGTTGCATCCACGATTCCTGAATCTTTGTACCGATGGGGTCGTTCGCACGGTCCCATGGGGTCAGCGTATTGGTGCTGCTAATAAGTTTTACGCTATTGAAGGTGGCTTCCATGTGCGGATACCAGGTTACTGGCACTCGGATGGCGTTGAAGCCGGCATCCTTCATCATCTTAATCAGTTCGGGCTTAGTGATAACTTGCCCCCATGACGTCTCATAATCAGATGGTGTCCTGTTGCTCCAATACTCAATCCACATATTGTTGATATCACCAGAGTTACTGTCGAGTGTGTTGCCAAGGTTCCAGCCCACACACATATTCTTGACAGCTTCATTGGCAGTCTCAAAATCTGCGCCTTTACTATTGATACACGCCAACAGTCCGCAGACGAAAAAAAGCAATTTCTTCATAAATCCTGGTCTTTATTGATAGATGGTTTTGTTATCGGTTGCAAAAATACGATTTATTTTTGAAATAAGGAATTAATAATAGGAAAAGATTTTGCAGATTCAGAACTTTTGCGTATTTTTGCACCACTAAAGAGCAATAATCAATTAATAATCAAAATAGTATGGCAATAGTAAAACCCTTTAAAGGTATTCGTCCACCTAAAGACTTGGTGGAGAAAGTGGAGAGCCGTCCTTACGACGTGCTCGACAGTGAAGAGGCTCGCGCCGAAGCAGGTGACAATGAGATGAGTCTCTATCATATCATCAAACCCGAAATTGATTTCCCTGTTGGCACATCAGAGTACGATCCTCGCGTGTATGAGAAGGCCGCCGAGAACTTCCAGAAGTTCCAGGATAAGGGTTGGCTGGTACAAGATGCGCAGGATCATTATTATATCTATGCGCAAACGATGAATGGAAAGACGCAGTATGGTCTCGTGGTATGTGCTCATACCGACGACTATATGGCTGGTCGCATCAAGAAGCATGAGTTGACCCGTCGCGACAAGGAGGAGGATCGTATGAAGCATGTCCGTGTGAACAATGCCAACATCGAGCCTGTGTTCTTCGCTTATCCCGACAACAGCGTGCTTGATGCCCTTATCATGCGTTATGCAGCCACGAAACCCGAATATGATTTCATTGCGCCGATCGACGGTTTCCGTCATCAGTTCTGGGTGATCTCCGATGCTGCCGATATGCAGACCATCACCGAAGAGTTTGCCAAGATGCCGTCGCTCTATATTGCGGATGGACACCACCGTTCTGCAGCTGCTGCCCTCGTGGGTGCAGAGAAACAGAAGCAGAACCCCAACCACAAAGGTACTGAGGAATACAACTTCTTTATGGCTGTCTGCTTCCAGGCTTCACAGCTCACCATCCTCGACTACAACCGAGTGGTGAAGGATCTCAACGGTATGTCGTCTGAGGAATTCCTTGCAGCCTTGCAGGTGAACTTCATCGTAGAGGATAAGGGTACTGAGATCTACAAGCCCCAGCAGCTTCATGAGTTCTCGCTCTATCTCGATCAGCATTGGTTCAGTCTGAAGGCTAAGGAGGGTACTTACGACAACTCTGATCCGATAGGCGTACTTGATGTAGATATCTCCAGTCGTCTGATTCTCGACGAGATTCTGAATATCGGCGATCTGCGTTCTTCACAGCGCATCGACTTCGTAGGCGGTCTTCGTGGCTTGAAGGAGCTGAAGCGTCGTGTCGATTCTGGTGAGATGCGTGCAGCGTTGGCGCTCTATCCCGTCTCGATGCAGCAGATCATGGATATCGCCGACAGCGGAAAGATCATGCCGCCGAAGGCCACTTGGTTCGAGCCAAAGCTGCGCTCCGGTCTGGTGATCCACAAGTTAAGCTGACTTTATTCTTAAAACTAACGTATCAACTATGAAGAGATGGATGTTATTCGGTCTGTTGCTTGTCGGTATGACAGCGCAGGCACAGACGGCGAGGAAGTTTACCCTCGATCTGACTGACGATGGAAAGGCACAGATGGTGTGCTTCCTTCCTGAGACCCCTTCGGGCAAAGCCATTGTGGGTGTGCCTGGTGGCGGTTACTCTATGCTTTCGAATACCCATGAGGGCTATCTGGCTTCCGACTGGCTCAACCAGCAGGGCATTGCCTATTTCGTGGTGAACTATCGTCTGCCCAACGGTGACCGTACGTTGCCGATGGGTGATGTGTGGAAAGGTATCCGCATTGTTCGCGACTCTGCTGTCGTTTGGGGCATCAATCCTCACGATGTGGGTATCATGGGCTTCTCGGCAGGTGGTCATCTAGCTTCCGTCATCTCCACCCATTCAGAATTTGATCTGCGTCCCGACTTTACGATTCTGTTCTATCCTGTTATCTCGATGGATGAGCGTGTGTCCCACAAGTGGTCGTGCCTCAATTTCTTAGGAGAGGAGGGACAGAAGAATCCTGATCTCGTGCGTGACTTCTCAACGATGAATGCTGTGCGTCGTCATCTTACACCGCCTGCAATCATTATCACTGCCAATGATGATCGTCTGGTGCCTTTTGTCACCAACGGTCTGGAGTACTATAAGGCCATGCGTAATGCCGGTAACGAGTGTACGGTGCATGTCTATCCCACAGGAGATCATGGCTTCGGATTCGGACCTTGGTTCAAGTATCACGATCAGCTGTTGACGGATCTGGGCAACTGGCTGAAAAACCGTGTGGCTCCCAAACCCGATGCGATCCGTGTGGCTTGTGTGGGTAACAGCATCACCGACGGACATGGTATCGAGCTGGCCCCACAGTTTGGTTATCCGGCTTTGTTGCAGAAGGCTTTAGGCAGCGACTACTGGGTGAAGAACTTCGGTGTAGGCGGACGTACCATGCTGAACAAGGGCGATTATCCTTATATGAACGAGCAGGCTTGGCGCGATGCTCAGGCTTTTAATCCCGACATCGTGATTATCAAGTTAGGCACCAACGACTCCAAACCTCAGAACTGGCAGTATGCCTCAGAGTTCAAGCAGGATTTGCAGCAGATGATCAAGTCGTTGGGTAAGGCGAAGATATTCCTTTGCACACCGATTCCTGCTTTCAAGAGCTCTTGGGCTATTAACGACTCCGTTATTGTCAATGGTGTCATCCCCATTCAGAAAGAGGTGGCTCGTAAGAACGGCCTGCAGCTGATCGACCTGCACACGCTGATGGCTAATGATGAGGAACTGGTACAGCCTGATGGCATCCATCCTAATGAGAAGGGTGTGGCCAAGATGGCTGAAATTATTTCTGAGGCTATTAAGAAAACAAAGTAAGAGGTATGAAGAAGTTATTAATGACGACGTTGGTATTCGTCGCAAGTCTGGGGCTGATGAATGCCCAGACGGAGAAAAGACAAGTAGTGGAAGAAGGTGGCACAGGTCCCTTTAAGTCTGAAGTGGTAGGCGATGCCTCCTGTCCTGGTTTCACGGTGTATCGTCCGCAGAACCTGAAGGAGATTGTGGCGAAGCAGGGCACACTGCCCGTAATTGTCTATGCCAACGGTGCCTGCTTTAATCATAACGTGGAGATGCGCCTGTTGCTGAGTGAGGTGGCATCCTACGGATATGTGGCAGCAGCCATCGGTCCCTACGATGAGGCTGATGTGATGGCTCAGTGGCGCGGTGTGCTGAAAGCGGCCTATCCCGAAACCAAGGGTGACGTCATCATGGCCAATGGTGAGAAGATCCTGCCTCTGACCCCTGAGGAGAAGAAGGCTCGTGAGGAGCAGGAAGCCAAGCAGCGAGAGCAGGCTGCCAAGAATGCCAAGAAAGCCAAGAAGCAACAGCCTGCAGCCCCGCAGTTCAGCACTTATCCGAAAATGTTGCTCGAGGTGCTCGACTGGTTGACGGAACAGAATGCCACTCAAGGCTCAGAGTATTATCACTGTCTGAATCTCGACAAGGTGGCTGCTATGGGACAGTCATGCGGTGGTGCTCAGGTACTGGCTGTGGCCTACGATCCTCGCATCAAGACTTGCGTGATGCTGAATACGGGTATCGGCGATATGGAGATGATGGGTGCCACGAAAGAGTGCCTGAAGAACCTCCACACCCCGATGTTCTATATGATCGGCGGTCCTGCTGATATCGCCTACGCTAATGCACAGAAAGACTATGAGCGTATTGCCGATAACATCCCCGTAGTGATGCTGAACTCGAAGGACGGACACAGCGGTACCTACTACGAAAAGTATGGTGGCAACTATGCCAAAGCCGTTGTCAAATGGCTCGACTGGCAGCTGAAAGGTTGTGTTGGTCAGTCTGCACTCTTCCTCGATGACGAATATCTGAAGATGAAGTTCCCCGAGTGGCAGGGTGTACGTAAGAATTTCTAAGAGCCCGTCGTATAAGCTCAAACAAAAAAGAGAACCGAGAAGGTTCTCTTTTTTAATTTCTTGCGGAAAGTGAGGGATTCAAACCCCCGATACCCGGAAAGGGTATACCGGATTTCGAGTCCAGCGCATTCGGTCACTCTGCCAACTTTCCAAAGACGTGCTTATTATTTCATTTAAGCGGATGCAAAGGTAACACAAAATCCCGATACCACCAAAAGAATTGTAGGAAACTTGCGAAAATTATTCGAAAGTGAGTTTTTCCAGGCGGTTTCTCAATTGTTCAGCCTCGCTCTTGCGGATACTTAACTTGATCTCACAAGTGTTGTCGTAAGTCTGTGAGATAATTCTCGGCTGCATCTCTTTTACAATCCGCATCACGTCGTTCATCATGGGGTAGGCGAAAGAGTAGGTGATGACTTCCTCCACCTGACGCGTCTCTATCTCACAGTGGGCGATCGCATCAGCCGCAGCCTCGCGGTAAGCCACAATCAGTCCGCTGGTACCGAGATTCACACCACCGTAATAGCGCACCACCACAATCAGAATATCCGTCAGTTCATTGCTGTTGATCTGTCCGAGAATCGGTTTCCCTGCTGTCGATGAGGGTTCCCCGTCGTCGTTAGCTCTGAACTCAGTGCGCTCAGCGCCCAGCATATAGGCGTAGCACACATGGCGTGCATCGTAGTATTTCTTCCGATAGCCTGCCAGCAGCTCTTTGATCTCCTCGACTGTTGACACATGATGAGCGAAGGCGAGGAACTTGCTCCGCTTCTCGGTGTAGTAGCCCTCGCCTTCGGTCTTGATCGTTTTATATTCGTCGTTAATCATCAATTATTATACTCCTGCCAGCTCTTGATCTTCACTTCGTCGAGACTCATGGCGGTGAAGGCCTCGATGAAGGCTTTTGCCAGACGCACATTCGTCATCAGCGGAATATTGTGATCGATGGCACCACGACGGATCTTGTAACCATTGGTCAGCTCACGGCTGGTGTGGTTCTTCGGCACGTTGATCACCAAGCCCACCTTGTGCTGCGAGATCAGATCCATCACGTTGTTGTCACCATCCTCATCAGGCCAAGCCACTGCCGTAGCCTTCACACCATTGTCGTTGAAGAACTTAGCGGTACCAGCTGTTGCATAGATGGTGTAACCCTTCTTAGCCAACTGCTGTGCGGGCTCCAGCAGACTCACCTTACCCTTGGCGCCACCAGAAGAGATCAGTACAGCATCCTTCGGGATTGAGTAGCCTGTGGCAATCAGTGAGTTCAGCAATGCCTCATTCAGATCGTCACCCAGACAGCCCACCTCACCGGTAGAACTCATATCCACACCCAGCACGGGGTCGGCATTCTGCAGACGGGCGAACGAGAACTGCGAAGCCTTCACACCGATGCGGTCGATGTCGAACTCGCTCTTCTCGGGCTTCTGATAAGGAGCGTCCAGCATGATCTTCGTAGCGGTCTCGATGAAGTTGCGCTTCAGGATCTTCGAAACGAAGGGGAACGAACGAGAGGCACGGAGGTTACACTCGATCACCTTCACCTCACGGTTCTTTGCCAGGAACTGGATATTGAACGGACCGCTGATGTTCAGTTCGGCAGCGATCTTACGGGCAATCTTCTTGATCTGACGGATGGTAGAGAAGTAGATGTGCTGAGCGGGGAACACCATCGTGGCGTCACCAGAGTGAACACCTGCATACTCCACATGCTCAGAGATAGCGTACTCGATCACCTCGCCCTTATCGGCAACGGCGTCGAACTCAATCTCCTTGGTCTCCGTCATGAACTTTGACACCACTACGGGGAACTCCTTCGACACCTCTGTGGCCATGCTGAGGAAACGGTGCAGCTCCTCATCATCGTAGCACACGTTCATCGCAGCACCAGAGAGCACGTACGACGGACGCACCAGAACGGGATAGCCCACCTTATCTACAAACTCTTTCACATCGTCGAATGAGGTCAGAGCCTGCCAAGAAGGCTGGTCGATACCCAGCTTGTCGAGCATCGCAGAGAACTTGTCGCGGTTCTCGGCGCGGTCGATATCCACAGGACTGGTACCCAATACGGGCACACCCTGACGATACAGTTTCATGGCGAGGTTGTTGGGAATCTGACCACCCACAGAGACGATCACACCACGAGGCGACTCCAGGTCGATCACGTCGAGCACACGCTCCAGCGACAACTCGTCGAAGTACAGACGGTCGCACATATCGTAGTCGGTAGATACAGTCTCAGGGTTGTAGTTGATCATGATACTCTTATAACCCAGTTTGCGGGCGGTGTTGATGGCGTTCACCGAACACCAGTCGAACTCTACCGACGAACCGATACGGTAGGCACCAGAACCCAGAACCACCACCGACTTCTCATTATTATAATAATTAATATCGTGGGCAGCCTGATACTTCTCACCCTGAGGATTGCCGAATGCGGGCACGTGGGTGTAAGTGAAGTAGAGGTAGTTGGTCAGCTCGGGATGCTCAGAGGCCACCGTCGGAATACGCTTTACAGAGGGAACGATGCCCTTCTGCTTACGATACTTACGCACCTGCAGGTTCTCCTTCTCCATATTCGTTGATTTCGACTTCAACACGAAACGGGCAATCTGGAAGTCACTGAATCCGCAACGCTTCACCTCCAGCAGCAACTCGTCGGGCAGCTCTTCAAGGGTGTTGTATTTCAGCAGCTCATGCTTCAGATCTACGATGTGCTTCAGACGCTCCAGGAACCACACGTCAATCTTCGTCAGTTCCTCGATGCGCTCGATGGTGTAACCCTCTTCCAGCGCCTGAGCGATGGCGAAGATACGCAGGTCGGTAGGATTAGCCAGCTCCTCGTCGAGGTTCTCGAACTTCGTGTGGTCGTTGCCCACGAATCCGTGCATACCCTGACCGATCATTCGCAATCCCTTCTGTATCATCTCCTCGAAGCTGCGACCGATACTCATGATCTCACCCACAGACTTCATCGAAGAACCGATCTGACGGCTCACACCAGCAAACTTCGTCAGGTCCCAACGAGGTATCTTACAGATCATATAGTCGAGCTGCGGCGCCACATAGGCCGATGAGGTTGTACCCATCTCACCGATCTGATCCAGCGTGTAGCCAAGTGCGATCTTTGCAGCCACGAAGGCGAGGGGATAACCTGTAGCCTTTGAAGCCAGAGCAGAAGAACGAGAGAGGCGGGCGTTAATCTCGATGATACGATAGTCGTTGGTCTCTGCGTTGAAGGCGAACTGGATGTTACACTCACCCACGATACCCAGATGCTTCACACACTTGATGGTGATCTCCTGCAGCATCTTCACCTGCTCCTCACGCAGTGAACAGGTAGGAGCCACCACGATACTCTCACCCGTGTGGATACCCAGTGGGTCGAAGTTCTCCATCGAAGCCACCGTGAAGCAACGGTCGTTGGCATCGCGGATGCACTCAAACTCAATCTCCTTCCAGCCCTTCAGACTCTCTTCAACCAGAATCTGCGGTGCGAAGGTGAAGGCGCTCTCTGCCAACTCGATAAACTTCTTCTCGTCAGGACAGATACCAGAACCGAGACCACCCAGGGCGTAAGCCGAACGGATCATGATGGGGAAGCCGATCTCGTGGGCTGCCTTCAGGGCATCCTCCATCGACTCCACAGCGTGGCTTACAGGCACCTTCAGATCCACCTCACCGAGCTTCTTTACGAAGAGGTCGCGATCCTCAGTGTTCATGATAGCCTCTACGCTCGTACCTAATACCTCTACACCATATTCTTTCAGCGTGCCGTTCAGATAGAGCTCCGTACCGCAGTTCAGGGCAGTCTGTCCACCGAAAGCCAGCAGGATGCCGTCGGGGCGCTCCTTCTTGATGATTTCGGTTACGAAGTGTGTATTCACGGGTTGGAAATACACCTTGTCTGCAATACCCTCACTGGTCTGGATGGTAGCGATGTTGGGGTTTACGAGTACGCTCTTGATTCCCTCTTCGCGAAGGGCCTTCAATGCCTGTGAACCTGAGTAGTCAAACTCACCGGCCTGTCCGATTTTCAAGGCACCCGAACCGAGTACCAACACCTTTTTCAGTTCTTTTTTCATACTATTTTTGTTGTTTGACGATTGATTTCTTTTTTGTCGCGTGCAAAGGTACAAAGAAAACGTGAAAAATTGCTCAAAAAAGAAAGAAATCTGCGAAAGATATTTGAAGTTTAAAATTTATTGTATAATTTTGCAATATGAATGTAATTATCGCTATTGACTCCTTTAAAGGCTGCCTCACGTCCGCTCTTGCCAACCAGTCGGCAGCAGATGGTATTTTGTCGGTGTCGCCAGATGCCAAAGTGGTTCAGATGCCCGTCAGCGATGGGGGAGAAGGATGGCTCTCAGCCTATCATGCCGCCATTGGTGGCGAGTTAATCACCGTGCCCGTCCGCGATCCGATGATGCGTTGGATCGAGGCTCAGTATTTGGTGCAGGATCAGACTGCCGTCGTGGAGATAGCCCAAGCCAGCGGACTCCCGTTGCTCACACCAGAGGAGCGTAATCCGATGGTAGCCACCAGTTACGGCACGGGGCAGCTCATTGTCGATGCCGTGCGTCGGGGATGTAAGGAGATCATTGTCGGTCTTGGCGGTAGTGCCACCAGCGATTGTGGTAAGGGCATGTTGCGTGCCCTCATTGATGCCTTTGCCAATCAGGGTTCATGGGATGATATCACCGAGCTTCAGAAGGTGCGTTTCACCATTGCCACCGATGTCACCAATCCGCTTTGCGGTCCTGAGGGCGCCGCTCATGTCTTTGCCCCTCAGAAAGGTGCTACGCCAGAGATGGTGGAAGCGCTCGATGCGATCGCCCAGCGCTTTGCAGCCCTTTCTGCCAAGCATTTCGGCTTCGACCGTCAGAACGAACCGGGTGCAGGTGCCGCAGGCGGTCTCGGCTATGCCTTCTTGCAATACATGAATGCAGACTGTCGCTCTGGTATCGAACTGCTGTTGGAGGCTGTCGGTTTCGATGCGTTGTTGCAGGATGCGTCGCTCGTCATCACGGGCGAGGGCTCTGCCGATCGTCAGACGTTGATGGGAAAGTTGCCTTTCGGCATCCTTCAGAATGCAAAAAGCCACCAAGTGCCAGTGGCCTTGGTGGCGGGTCGTATTGGAGATCGCCAGATACTCCTGGATGCAGGTTTTACTTATGTGGAATGCATCAATCCCCCGGGTCTGCCCTTAGAGGAAGCCATGAAGCCCGAAGTAGCCCAGCAGAACATCAAGACCACCGTTCAGCGGCTGCTCAAAAAATAAAATAGGTTCGCATTTGTGTGATCTGAACCCCGAAAGTTAGACAAAAAACTTTCGGGGTTTATTATGTCAAAAAGAAAGAAACATGGTTTGGCAGAATGTTTGAAGTACATGCATATG
>ONAE01000055.1 GCA_900315695.1 uncultured Prevotella sp.
TTACGTGTTGAAACCCGAGCTCTACACCAGTCTCGACCAGAAGAAGGTGATCCGCGAGGCAGCTCTCCGAAGTGGCGTTAGCCAGGGCGTGATGAAGGCCTGCTGGGATGCAGCCGGTGAGGTGATCAAGGCCTGGGCTACGGAAGGTCACGCGGTGGCTCTGCCCGGACTGGGCTCCATGCGATTCGGTCTCCGTTCGAAGTCTGTGGAGAAGGTGGAGGACGTGAAGACCGGTCTGATCTCCAGCCGTCGTATCATCTTCACTCCATCGGTCGATCTGAAGGATGAGCTCGCCAACACTGGTATTGTCATCACCTGCTACGACCGAGACGGCAAAGAGGTGAAGCGTGTGACTTCGACTTCTGGCGAGGTGGAGGATCCCGAGAGTCAGAATGACAGCAATACCGGTACCGACATCCCTCCGGTGATTAATCCTTAAGCAAGGAGGTGAGTTATGACGAAGAAAGAGACTGCTAAGTTCGTGATTCAGGTCATTGTGTCGATTGCATCGGCGATACTGACGGCGCTTGGGGCTACGTCGTGCATGAGTCATTAGATCTATCGACAAGCTCGAGATGACAAAAGGGCGCTCGAGATGACAAAAAGAAGAGAGAGGCATCCGATTGGGGTGTCTCTCTTGGTGTTCGGGCTAGATGACAACTTATGTATAAAAAAAATTAGGTACGCGTGTGTAAGTATTTTGGAGGTGTGGCGAATGAGTTCCAGATACTGTATTAAAGTATGCTAAGAGCATGATAAAATAATCGATTGCACAACTTTTTATGTTAACATTTGATAAATTTTGCTTTTGTGTGGGCACACACTTCGTTGCATGCAAAAATAAGTTGGAAAAAGTTTGGCTGTTAAGGAAAAAAGTCTTATCTTTGCAAACGTTATCCTGAAAACAATCTTTTTACCTTAGGAAACTAATACCTATTGAAGATATGGAGCGGTTGCTTGAGAAAGTCATCGCTTTATTTTTTACCCTTACTCAAAGTGTTAAACTTTCATAAAAACCAAGAAGTATCAGCCCCAAACTATTCCCTATAAAATTAAAAATGTGTACCTTTGCACCCCGATTAGAGTCCGTAGGGGCAGAGTGAAGTGTGTACGAACGTGCGCCGCCTCGCGGAAAAATCCCTTTTAATACAATAAATAAACAATGTACGCAATTGTAGAAATTCAGGGTCAGCAGTTCAAGGCCGAGCAGGGCAAGAAGCTCTTCGTGCACCACATCAAGGATGCCGAGGCTGGTAAGACTGTTGAATTTGACAAGGTGCTGCTCGTAGATGCTGACGGTGCAGTGAAGGTAGGTGCTCCGACCGTAGAGGGAGCAAAAGTAGTATGTGAAGTAGTGAACCCGCTGGTGAAGGGTGACAAGGTCATCGTCTTCAAGATGAAGCGCCGTAAGGATTCTCGTAGCCGCAACGGTCATCGTGAGCAGTTCACTGAAGTAGAAATCAAGTCTGTAATCGCTTAAATCAAGGAGGAACAACATTATGGCACATAAGAAAGGTGTAGGTAGTTCTAAGAACGGTCGTGAGAGCGCAGCTCAGCGACTTGGCATTAAGATTTTCGGCGGTCAGCAGTGTGTAGCTGGTAACATCATCGTTCGCCAGCGTGGTACGAAGCACAATCCTGGTAACAACGTCAAGTACAACAAGAGCGTTGTGTCAGTGATTCCTAAAGCTGAGGCCTAAGGTCAAATTAAAAAAACACTTATTCCAAACAAACAACAGAGTCCTTCTCTCCTTTGGAGAGAGGGATTTCTGCTTTTTTATGCCCAATTCTTTTGTAGTTTGAATGATATTTTGTACTTTTGCACCTTAGAAATTGAATTCAAACAAATAAATACGTATTTAACATGTTAACACTCAAACTTATTAATGAGGAAACCGAACGCGTGGTCCGTGGTTTGGAGAAGAAACATTTCCCCAATGCCAAGGAGGCTATCGACGAAGTATTGGCTGTGGATAAGAAGCGCCGCGAGGCTCAGCAGGAGCTCGACAAGTGTCTGAATGAACAGAAACAGTTGTCGGGTCAGATCGGCCGACTGATGAAAGAAGGTAAGAAAGACGAGGCTGAGCAGGTGAAGGCTCAGGTGGCTGAGCTGAAAGAGAAGTCGAAGCAGATGGATGAGACCATGGCTAAGGCTCAGGAGGAGATGACGCAGATGCTTTGCCAGATTCCGAACATCCCTTACGACGAGGTGCCGGAGGGCAAGGCTGCTGAGGACAACCATGTGGTGAAATCGAACCTGAAGGAATGCACTGGGAATGACACCGTAGGCAACTGGGACGTGAATCCCAAGTTGGGTATCGAGAATCCCCTGCCCCACTGGGAGCTCGCCAAGAAATACAACCTTATCGACTTTGACCTGGGTGTGAAGATCACCGGTGCCGGATTCCCCGTGTATATCGGCAAGGGTGCCCGTCTGCAGCGCGCCCTCATCAACTTCTTCCTCGACGAGGCCCGCAAGAGCGGTTATACGGAGATTATGCCGCCAACGGTGGTGAATGCCGCCTCTGGTTACGGCACAGGTCAGTTGCCTGACAAGGAAGGTCAGATGTATCACTGCGAGGTGGATGATTTCTATCTGATTCCTACCGCAGAGGTGCCTGTGACGAATATCTATCGTGACGTGATTCTCGACGAGAAGGATCTGCCTATCAAGAACTGCGCTTACACGGAGTGCTTCCGCAGAGAGGCTGGTTCATACGGTAAGGATGTTCGTGGACTGAACCGTCTGCATGAGTTCTCGAAGATAGAGATTGTGCGCATCGACAAGCCTGAGCACTCTAAGGAGAGCCACAAGGAGATGCTGGCACATGTGGAGGGTCTGTTGAAGAAGCTGGAACTGCCTTATCGCATCCTGTTGCTTTGTGGTGGCGACCAGAGTTTTACAAGCTCTATCTGCTACGACTTCGAGGTTTATTCAGAGGCTCAGGGTCGTTGGCTAGAGGTATCTTCAGTATCTAATTTCGACACTTATCAGGCCAACCGCTTGAAGTGCCGCTATCGTAATGCTGCCACCAAGAAGACTGAACTCTGTCACACACTGAACGGTTCGGCTCTGGCGCTTCCACGTATCGTAGCCGCTCTGCTGGAGAACAACCAGACGGCTGAAGGCATCAAGATTCCCGCAGCCCTCGTACCCTATTGCGGTTTTGATATGATTGACTAAAACAACACTAAACAAATATTATGAACAAGATTGTAAGAAAAGAGCAGTTCTCTGAGAAGGTTTTCCTTTTTGAGATTGAGGCTCCGCTGATTGCCAAGAGCCGTAAACATCGAGAAAGGTACCATCACACTGGTTGTACAGATGGTTGGTCTCTCGTCTAAGAAACTCTGTGCCCTGAATGCAGGTGACTATGTGACCGACGTGGTGGGTCCTCTGGGTAACCCCACGAAGATTGAGAAATACGGTACGGTGGTTTGTGCCGGCGGTGGTCTGGGTGTAGCCCCGATGCTGCCTATTATCCAGGCCTTGAAGGCTGCTGGTAACCGTGTGCTCTCAGTGATGGCTGGTCGTTCGAAGGATCTGATTATCCTCGAGGATAAGGTTCGCGAGAGCTCTGACGAGGTGATCATCATGACTGACGATGGTAGCTACGGCGAGAAAGGTGTAGTGACCGTTGGTATCGAGAAGTTCATTGAGCAGGAACCGCATGTTGACAAGGTGTTTGCCATCGGTCCTCCAATCATGATGAAGTTCTCTAACCTCACTGCCCAGAAACATAATATCCCCTGCGAGGTATCACTGAACACCATCATGGTGGATGGTACGGGTATGTGTGGTGCCTGCCGACTCACCATTGGTGGTAAGACAAAGTTTGTCTGCATCGATGGCCCAGAGTTTGATGGCGCCCTCGTTGACTGGGATGAGATGTTCAAGCGTATGGGTACCTTCAAGCGTGAAGAGCAGGAGGAGCTGGCCCATTACGAGGAGCATCTGGACACTATCGGTGACGAGATTTCAGTAAAGGCCTCAAAGGCTACTGATGTGGTGATGGACAGCGATCCTACAAATGATAGCATCGAGGTGCTGACAGATCGCAACGCCCCTTGGCGTAAGGAGCTGCAGCAGAGCATGAAGCCGAAGGAGCGCACGCAGATTGAGCGCGTGATAATGCCTGAGCTCGACCCCGTCTATCGTGCTACCACCCGTACGGAGGAAGTGAATATCGGTCTAACCAAGGAGATGGCTATGACAGAGGCCAAGCGTTGTCTTGATTGTGCCAAGCCTAGTTGCGTAGAGGGTTGTCCTGTGAATATCAATATCCCCTCATTTATCAAGAACATCGAGCGTGGTCAGTTCCTGGCTGCTGCCAAGGTGCTGAAGAACACCTCTGCCCTACCCGCTGTCTGTGGTCGTGTCTGTCCGCAGGAGAAGCAGTGTGAGAGCAAGTGTATCCATCTGAAGATGAATGAGCCCGCTGTGGCTATCGGCTATCTGGAGCGTTTCGCAGCAGACTTCGAACGCGAGAGTGGCAATATCTCTCTGCCTGAGATCGCACCAGCCAACGGTATCAAGATTGCCGTCGTAGGTTCTGGTCCTGCCGGACTGAGCTTTGCTGGTGATATGGTGAAGAAGGGTTACGATGTGTATGTGTTCGAGGCTCTGCATGAGATCGGTGGTGTGCTGAAATACGGTATCCCCGAGTTCCGTCTGCCCAATAAGATCGTTGACGTGGAGATTGAGAACCTCGCCAAGATGGGCGTACACTTCCAGACTGACGTGATCGTTGGTAAGACGATCAGTGTGGAACAACTGGAGGCACAGGGCTTCAAGGGTATCTTCGTAGGCTCTGGCGCTGGTCTGCCAAACTTCATGAATATCCCTGGCGAGAACAGCATCAACATCATGTCAAGTAACGAGTATCTGACACGTGTGAACCTGATGGACGCTGCCAACCCCAAGACTGATACCCCGCTGAATCCTGCCAAGAGCGTACTCGTGGTAGGTGGTGGTAATACCGCTATGGACTCTTGTCGTACGGCTAAGCGTCTGGGGGCTGAGGTAACCCTCGTTTACCGTCGTTCTGAGGTTGAGATGCCTGCCCGTCTGGAGGAGGTGAAGCACGCTAAGGAGGAAGGTATCAACTTCCTGACGCTGCATAATCCTATCGAGTATATCGCCGACGAGACGGGTGCTGTGAAGCAGGCCGTTCTGCAGGTGATGGAGCTGGGTGAGCCTGACGCATCAGGTCGCCGCAGTCCTGTTCCCGTGGAGGGCAAGACCGTCACACTCGATGTCGATCAGGTGATCGTAGCTGTCGGTGTATCCCCCAACCCACTCGTGCCGAAGTCTATCCCTGGTCTTGAACTGGGTCGCAAGAACACGATAGCCGTCAGTGAGGAGATGCAGTCTTCTCGCAGTGAGATCTTCGCCGGTGGTGACATCGTTCGTGGTGGTGCTACCGTGATCCTCGCTATGGGCGACGGTCGTCGTGCTGCCCTGAACATGGACAAGCATCTGCGTGGAGCAAACTAATCAATCGATAGAGTGCCGTCGCCTTGAACACCGTTTGAAAGAGCGGTTCGTCAAGGCGATGGCTACTTATCATCTGATAGAAGATGATGACAAGATACTCGTGGGACTCTCTGGCGGCAAGGACTCGCTCCTGCTGACGGAACTGCTGGCAAAGCGTGCCAGAATAGAGCACCCGCGATTCACTGTTGAGGCTCTCCATGTGCGGATGGAAAATATCCATTACGAGACGGACACCAGTTATCTGCAGCAGTTCTGCGACAATCTGGGTGTTCCCCTTCATGTTCGCACCACGAGCTTCGATGTCGATGGTACATCACGCAAGCAGAAGCAGCCCTGCTTCCTCTGTTCGTGGAACCGGCGCAAACAGCTCTTCAACCTCGCACAGGAACTGGGATGCAACAAGATAGCCTTAGGGCACCATCAGGACGATATCATCCACACGGCACTGATGAATCTCACCTTCCAGGCTCACTTCGCCACGATGCCCGTCAAGTTGAAGATGCGGAAGATGCCACTCACAATCATCCGTCCGCTCTGTCTGATACCTGAGAGCGACATCAAGACCTACGCTGAGATGCAGGGCTACGAGAAACAGCAAAAACGCTGTCCTTACGAGAAAGGATCGCATCGTACGGATATCAAACAGGTCTATGAGCGTATGGAAGCACTGAACCCGGAAGTGCGTTACAATATCTGGGGCGCACTCGAGGCCGACAACAAACTGATAGAAGAATCATAAGATGATGAATATAAGGAAGACTGTCATACTGGCCATTGCACTGTTGCTGCCACTTTCCATGAGTGCGCAGAAACGGAAGAAGCGTGTGAAGAAGCCTGTGGTGGAAGTGCCGCAGGAGGATCCGCGCATCACCAGCATGCGAGAGATGACACAACAGATTACCATCATCGACAGCATTGTGACAGACAAGGATCAGCTGCTCTCACAGCTGCTTCTTTCCGACGAGACAGGACGCATCCTCAGCAGCAGTGCTTTCCTGGGAAAAGGCGACAGTACCACTGTGTTTGTCAACGAGATGGGCAACAAAGCCTATTTCAGTCAGCCCGATGACAGTCTGAAGCAACAGCTCTGCACCAGCGATCTGCTGGGTGGTGAGTGGAGCAAGCCCCAATGGCTGAAAGGCATCAGCGAAGGCATCTCGGAAACGGCCTATCCCTTTATGCTGGCTGATGGTCTCACCTTCTATTTCGCAGGAAAAGGCGAAGAGAGCATCGGGGGCTACGACATCTTCATGACCCGCTACGACGCACACAACAACAGTTTCCTGAAACCAGAGAACATCGGTATGCCGTTCAACTCTGAGGCCAACGACTATCTGTTTGCTATCGACGAATACGCCCATATCGGCTACTTCGTCAGCGATCGTCGCCAGCCTGAGGGAAAGGCTTGCCTTTATATCTTTATTCCTCAGGCGAGCAGAAAGACCTACGATCCCATCGTCTATACCCCAGCAGAGATTCGCGGTTTTGCCGATATCAGCAGTATTGCCGACACCTGGGGCAACGGAGAGGAACGTAACGCGGCTCTTGCCCGTTATCACGCTATCAGCATCAACAATATGAAGGCCACGAACACCGATGCGCAACCCGATGACAACACGGTAGCCAGTCTGGAACTCGTCATCAACGATGCCCACACCTACTCCAGTGCCAGGGACTTCCGTTCGCGCGAGGCTGCTGTGCTGTACAAACAGCTCATCGAAGCCCGTCAGCAACTTTGTTTGTTAAACGAGCAACTTGAAAAATCACGCAGCTTTTACCCCAAAGCCGCTGGTGCCGAGAAAAAGTCACTTCAACGGGAGATCCTTCAAGCAGAGGCAAAAGTGATAAAGCTCCACAGCCACATACAGTCCCTTGAGAAGGAGACACGAAAAGCAGAAATCAAAGTTATCAACTAAAATAACACAAGTCTATGAGTAAGAAACATTTTCCAGAATCAGAACTGATTATCAATGCCGATGGTTCATGTTTCCATTTGCATCTGAAGCCAGAGCAGCTGGCCGACAAGATTATCCTCGTTGGCGACCCAGCCCGTGTTAACACTGTTGCAGCTCATTTCGACTCGAAAGAGTGTGAGGTCAGCAGCCGCGAGTTCCACACCATCACCGGTATGTATAAAGGCAAGCGCATCACCTGTCAGAGTCATGGAATCGGCTGTGATAACATCGACATCGTGGTAAATGAGCTCGACACTCTGGCGAATATCGACTATAATACCCGTGAGGAAAAGGATGAGCATCGCACGCTGACGATGGTACGCATCGGTACATGTGGCGGTTTGCAGCCTTTCACACCTACAGGCAGTTTCGTGGCTTCCGTAAAGAGTATCGGTTTCGACGGTCTGCTGAACTATTATGCAGGACGTAATGTGGTTTGCGATATTGATATGGAGAAGGCATTTACGGAACATATGCAGTGGGATCCCATCAAGGGCGCACCCTATGTGTCTATTGCAGATGAAGAGCTCATCAACCAGATAGCTCAGGATGATATGGTTCGTGGCTACACCATCTCTTGCGGCGGATTCTATGGTCCTCAGGGGCGCATCCTTCGTGCAGACATTGCCGATCCTAATCAGAATCAGAAGATCGAAGCTTTCGAATACGATGGTATGAAGATCTGTAATTTCGAGATGGAGTCATCAGCAGTAGCTGGTCTCGCATCACTCTTAGGCCATCGCGCCATGACTTGTTGTATGGTTATCGCCAACCGCTACACCACAGAGATGAATACCGAGTATAAGAACTCCATCGACACCCTCATCGAAAAAGTATTAGATAGAATATGATTGTTATGAGTGTTAGTATCGTATTTGCCGTTATGTTTCTCGTCCTTGCCGTCATCTTTCTGATGGGCAAGGGCGATATGCTCATTGCAGGCTACAATACCGCCAGCGAAGAAGAACGCAAGACTATCGATATCAAGCGACTAAGAATTGTCATGGCCGTCCTGATGGTGGTAACCGCCGTCTTTTGCACCATTCCGCCTCTCCTCGGCAATGATAAAAATTCAATATTGGCGGCTGCTGGCATTTTTATCGCTATAACCTTCGTCGGCATCATCATTGCCAATACTTGGGCAAAGAAGAAATGACAATCTGCGCACTTGCAACAGCTCCTGGCGGAGCACTCGGAATCATCAGAATCTCAGGTCCCCAAACGCTTGAGATTCTTTCCCGCGTTTTATCCAAAGATCTAACGAAGGCAAAGCCCAACACCATTCACTACGGACACATCAAAGATGGCGCAGAGATCATCGACGAAGTATTGGTAAGCATCTTCCGAGCCCCCCACTCTTATACGGGTGAAGACAGTGCTGAGATATCCTGTCACGGCTCACGCTATATACTAAATAAGGTATTGGAGCTCCTGATTCAGAACGGTTGCCGAATGGCAGAACCAGGTGAGTTTACCAAGCGTGCCTATCTCAACGGTAAGATGGATCTCTCACAAGCCGAAGCTGTAGCCGATCTGATTGCTTCTTCCAACAAAGCTACCCATCAGATGGCTATGAGTCAGTTGCGAGGACAATTCTCTTCCCAGCTGGCTTTGTTGCGCGAACAACTCCTGAAACTCACTTCCTTATTAGAACTCGAACTGGACTTCTCCGACCATGAGGATCTCGAGTTTGCTAATCGCAACGAGCTCTTAGAACTGACAAAAACTATTGACAGCCACATCCTTCATCTGGCACATAGTTTTGAGACAGGACAAGCCCTAAAACAAGGTATCCCTGTAGCTATCGTAGGTAAGACCAATGTGGGTAAATCAACCCTGCTGAATGCCCTTCTGAAAGATGATCGAGCCATCGTCTCCGACATACATGGCACCACCCGCGACACCATTGAAGATACCATCGACATCAATGGCGTTACCTTCCGTTTCATCGATACCGCAGGCATCCGGCAGACCACCGATGAAATCGAGCAGATTGGTATCGAACGAACTTATGCCGCCATTGAGAAAGCCCGTATCATATTGTGGATGATCGATGAAGAGCCATCTAAGGAAGAATTAAACAAAATGTGCTTATGCGCTGAAAATAAAAAACTTATCATTGTTAGAAACAAAATAGATAAGACAGAAAATAAGCCATTTACATTAGTTAAAATACCTTTAATCGATATTTCAGCCAAGTATGGCACCCATCTCTCCGACTTAGAGCAGGCCATCTATCAGGCAGGCGATATCCCCACCCTGAGTGAAGCCGATTTCATCGTCACCAATGCCCGGCACTATGATGCACTCAAAAGAGCCCACGAACACATTCAGCGTGTCATCGACGGTCTGCAGCAACAATTAAGCGGAGACCTCCTCAGTGAAGACCTCCGCCAAGCCTTAGACACCCTCGCCGAAATCACCGGCGGCCAAATCACCCCCAACGAAGTGTTAGGAAATATCTTTAAGAACTTCTGCGTGGGAAAGTAGGTTTAGTTTAGACCTCTTTATATATAAAGCGGAATAAACTAAACCGCTTTCTAAAGAATGATTCGCCCTCGATTTTGGGACATCACATCCTTTTATATAGACAATAAGGAAGGTATTTATTTAATATTGCTAAAATATGCCAACGCCTTGTAACGTAGACTTTGGATTTCTTCTTACCGATGGCTGCAACGATTTGATTAGCAACTTTCTCAACAGGCATTACCCAAAACAGCCCCTCGCCTTTGGCCATTGCTGTATCAACAAGGCCTGGGCGAATGTCAGTAACTATTATGTGACCACCACTCTTGAATGCCTTCTTACGCAGGGCTTCCATATAGTTGATTTGATAGGCTTTCGATGCGCTATAAGCTGGAGCCATCGGCTCGCCACGCAGGCCGCCAACGGAGGTGATGGCAACAAGGTGACCGTGGCCTTGTTGTTCAAAGATATGGTAGAACAGGTCAATGACAAATGTCCAGCCCACAACATTTGTGTCGATGGTTGATCGCTCTATGGCATAGTCGAGCTTAGCGTTAATATCACCTATACCCGAACACAAGATAGCAAGATCAATGTATTCCATCTCTTTGTTAAGCGCATTGATGGCTCGATCAACCTCTTCCAAGTTGGTAATGTCAGCTTTAGCCGAGATGGTTTTGGACGGATATTTCAGACTTAAGTCATCAAGCAGATTTGCTCGTCGGCCTACAATGCCGATACGATTATCCTCGCATGCATACTTCTCGAAAAGAGCTTTACCAATGCCAGAGGATGCCCCGATGATTACGATATTCATATTGCGTTTTTGTGTGCAAAGGTAATAGTTTATCAGTAGGCCTAAGCACAATATAAGGCAAAAGAACCTTCATGACAACAAACTCTCAAAACGTTTTGAGAGTTTACAGGCCAAAAGTGATTTCTCTGCGGATGTTACTGATAGTGGTGGGTGTAACTTTCAGATAGGAGGCTATATCTTTTAGGTTGATACTTTGCACTATTTCTGGACAACGAAGGAGTAAACGCTTATAACCTTCTCTGGTTGTCATGCGATAGGAATCAAGATATTGTGTATAGACCTGAGAAAAGAGATGGTCGGATATGGTTTGTTTGAGTTCCCTCATACCATCGGAATCTAACAATTTACATAATTCTTCACCTGCTAATTGATAGACCTTACATGAAGTTCCAGCTACTATAGCCACTTCTGACGTTTTACCAGAAAGACAGTTTGGGTAATCACCCACGAATTCACCCTCAAATGCAAAGCCTGTAAGATAGTCTTTTTGTTCAGAGGAATTATGTACCATATAGTTGAAGTATCCACATTCAACAAATCCAATATACTGAGACTCTTCACCTGCTTTTATGAAATAATCACCTTTAGCATATTGTGTCAATCGACCATGATTAATACAATACTCTGTCAATCGCGAAAGGTCAAGACCATTGATATACGAATTGAAGCCTATCATATCTACTACAATTTGTTGAAATTTTAGAAATAGATAACTATATATTACTCGCTAAAATTAGACAAAGATGTTGATCTATACAACACTATTTCAAATCTTTTCACTCCCGTCTTTGTTCCCATTCTACAACATGACTTCCAAATAATTTAAAGCCCCGGCTAAGTATGCAATCTTTATCTTTTAACCATTGAGCATCTTTACATTCTGGAGAAAAAGCATCACTAGCTTCATGTTTTTCGTTGCCACGGCACAACTCATATCTCCTACATTTGGTGGATTTATCTACTAATCGCTTATACAATAATTCCCATGAGGCTAAACGAGCTACTTCTAAGTAAGGTTTATTTGTATCAGGGTTATTTTGAAGAAGAGAAGACTCATGTGACTCTATAAATGGAAAGCCATAAACTCGCAATAGAATATCATTAAACGTCTTTTTATCATTTATGAGACCATCATATAGAATATTAAGTAATGTACTTTCACCTGTCGTCAATTCTTCACGTGTTTGGTTAAAAACTTTCGGATAATAATCTAATTCCTGTCCTATAAGCATTTTTAGTTGATTCAAAAGCTCATCCTGCATGATTTTTAGCATATCTTTTACAGGCATAGACTTCCCTCTAAAATTTATGATAGTCAGCAATGACTCTTTATATAACTGTCTACCATCGGTTATATGAAACTCGACTATATGATTTGCAGTATCAAAGAATCCTACTCCAGGATTATCATATAATAATGAAACCAAACACAATGAAATCATTAATAGCTTATTATTAAATATCTCTGGATACAGTTTTTCGCATATTCTATCCACGACTTTATATGGTACTGATAGATGACGGTTTTCAACAGTAGGGTCTATTAGTAACTGTATGTTATGAGCCATACCTTCAATAATTGCCCAATATCCAAAGTGATACCCCTTTTCTCCATCCCATGCTTGGTTTAGCTCAAAATCATAAATGCCAACTCTTACCGAATGGTATTTTGTCCTTGCCTCTTCAATATCTGTATCACGAATCTCGACTTCATCGATACCATAATCGTAATGTTGATATCCTTCTTTGTCTAACTCTTTAGCAAATATAGGGATTGCAGAAGGAGCTACAACATCTATATTAAGAGGCATTTCGACTTTTTTATGAGTAATAAGATATTTTCTATATTCAATATACAGTCGTGTATACAACCTCGTTCTGTTGACTCCAAACAATGTCTGGATATGCTGTATATAATGCACATATTCATGTATTAAACTACCGTATTCCTCTAGTGTTAACTCATCCGCAACAAAAATGCTATCTACAACTTTATAATTTCCATTATCATCTACATATATATGAAAATGATTGGTTTCATTTCGACTTGTCTTTGTAGTAAACAGGTCTAAATCGAAAACTGCTTCTTCGCCTGTAATATTATCTATAATACTATTTTTAGCCATTTGTTCCAAATTTTCATCGTCACCAGATACATTCATATTACCATCTATAATCATTAGTTTTTGGAGTGGATCTTTAATATTTTTCGACAATATTTCATTGAACGTATATTGTTTTGTCAACCAAAAATAGACAAATACTCTTCGTCAATACCTGTTTTATGCTTTACGATTCCAAACAGAGTCTTTTCCTTTTGCCTTTTCTGTTTTCCCCCTATCATATATCCTGATTCCTTATCATATTGTCCAATAAAATCTTTGCTTGCCTGTATCACAGCACCGCCTTCAATATCTTCAAAGGGAATATAATAAAGTCTTTTTGAAACAGGGATTGTACATTTAGATCCATCTTTCAGTACAACCTGGTAGTTGGTTTGTTTATAAAAATCTCTTAATTCCAATTTGTCAAATAATAACATAGCTATATCACCATCGGCATCAACTTCAAAGCAATTTGCTAAAGTTTGAATAAATGAGCTTTTTAAGCTTTCTTGCAATGCATTTAGATCGCCTCCAATAATTTTAGACTTACAAGAAAAAAGAGGATTGGGATAAATAGCCAAACGAAGAGCAGATGGTGAATGCTTTATAATAAACAAAACAATATCTCTTTCTTCTTTTGTCAAAGAAAGTCCTCCCTGTAACCTTATAATACTATCTAATAGTGATTCATCAATATGTTCTATATAGAAACTATTGTATAGTTTTGTAGGAATACCCAATCCCAACAATGAACGGTAGAATTCTATCATATTTATTTCTTGTACATGCTTTATGCTTGCCACATTATCTACAACATCTATAAAATCCAATTCTTTCAAGCATTTTTCTACTTCAGAAACATCTACACGTAATTGGTCACCTGAATTTTGAGAAATAAATTCTACTATCTGCGCATATGATAGTGAACTATTCATCAAAGCCCATATAGCAATATCTTTTATTGCTTTCTTTTTAATTTCGATAACTTTATTTTTTCTTATGTCTATATAGTTGTCTTTTAAATATGTGGACGATGAAATAAAAGATGTAACAAGGTTTTCCAATATTACTTTCTCTAAAAACTGTCCATTCTTGTCTAATACTGTAAATGTTCCATCAGAAAAATAAACAATCCAATATGGAGTATTATTATAAAATGCGATATCCCTATCTGTGATTGTTAAATTAGTCCAATGCTTTATTATATTAATTATTTCTGTTATTGATGCCAACCCGTAATGTGATATTATAGGTTCAATAAGGTCATTACCTGCTATTAGTTTTACATCTTCTAGGTAGTTACCATTACGAATATCTCCTTTTACATTTCCATTAGCATCAGATAACGCAATCATTAATCCAGAAGAAAGACTATTTTTCCTTTTTTCTTTATAAACTTTTCCTAGAAATTTCAACCAGTCATTCATATTAACTGGATTTTCATGTGCTTTGCATTCACATATTAATGGATATGTTTTTGACACTCCAAAAATCGTCATATGCTTCTCTGCAACAACATCTATTTCATTGCCACCAGAGCCGATTTCATTCGTGGCAACATAATCATAACCATAAGAAGACAATAATACTTTTACTATTGTTTCCAACAATGTACCTTTTTTATCTTTGTTTTGTTCGAGCAATAAAAGTTTCATATGTTTTTGGGAGTTTTATCTATTTTTTTTCACTGAATAATGTATATAGTTTCTTCGCTTCCTCTTGCAACTTCTTCGGATTTTGCTTGGCCAGTTTCTTCAGATTAAGAAGTTTCCATTGCACAGACGGATAATCCTTAAAGTACTCGTATTCGTATCCATCCCATTCGGGCTGACCTGATTCGAAACTGATAAGGAACTTCTTATCCGCTTCTGTCATCAACGACTTGACATCATTAATGAGTTTGGCACGGATTTCTTCAAACTCTTCGTATGTAAATGGAATATCAGTCATTCCTGCAAACTGATTATCCATTGCTTCCCGCTGGTCAATCAAGCGGGGAGCAAATGACTCATGCATTGGTCTATCGCTGCCAAGCAAGCAGAAAATGAGTCCTTCACGGCATTTGCTCAATGGAATATCCATATACTTTACATCAAACAAGTCACGAGGATGCTGACGAGAGAGTGCTGCAGCAATCTTACCACCATACAATTGAGTTAGGGGCACGACATTTGCTTCACAAAAGAGAGAAAACTCTTCCTGTGCCTTCTCGCTCAGTGATATGGTTTGGACATCACCGCCTACAATACCTCTCTTTGTTTGATTGACCTCTATCTTCACCTGCCTACATCGATATTCGCATAACAGTTTGCAGGTACTGAAGTTTGGAACGATGTGCATTCCTTTGAAAGCTTTCTTAGCCTTTTCCGCAATGACATTCAGATGCATATTGATATCATCCAAACTTGTCTGACGGTCAGCCAATGGGATATAGGTCAAATCAATGTCTACGGAATAGCGAGGCAAGTCTTTCAAGAATAGATTGATAGCAGTACCACCATGTATGGCAAACACATTCTCTTCCATCACAATCGGAATGAGACGGAGCAGCAGCTCAACCTTCTGAGCGTAAACACTTGATCTTATATCATTCATATTCTGCAAGTTCTTTAGAAATTGTCATATTATACTTATTGATGTACTTCCCTGTTGGAGTGATCATATACCTGGATGTACCAAGATTGATATTCTCCAGTTTCAAAGCCTTATACCACGCGTGGCCAGCCTTTTCAGCCATATAAAGGAACAGTCGTTTTACTTTCTGAGACGTGCAGGTCTCCAGTAACGTCTGAACCAACTTGGGACGCAATGTCGTCAAGCCCTCCATGATATAATAGATATCGAGCAAAGAAGAAGAGGCATCTGGCAAGTTCAGACACTCCAATATGGCACGCTCAGGAGATGACACCAGCAAATCATGCTGATTGATAGTCATAGTTTCTACGCCCAACAGTTCATCACCCAAGAAAGAGGTAGTCATGTATTTTATAGTCATATTCCACTCTTCTTTTAACAACCACAAAGGTAACTTATTGCTTTTGTCTGTAAACAAATAAGCCTTAGGCTTCCCCATTGACAGGTAATGGGAGTATCCTCGAAGTTCCAATGCCGTATATGCACCTACATTGCAACTCTTGCTAAGTTGCGTGTTGTATGACGATATAGCAGCAAATAGACTTGGTTCTGTCCCGTGTATCTTATAAACCCCCTTCGATATACGGTCAAGCCATCCGCTTTTCATATAAGCATACTGACCACGAGCATCCAAGCCTTGACTTGAAAGCCACGAACCAAACAAGACTGATTCATTGGGTGTCGTCTCTAATATTTGCTGTATTTTTGTTGCCATCTTCGTTAATTTTATGAATACCAGCCTAAATTTGTTGCAAAAATACTCTTTTTATTTTACCGAGCCAAATATTTTCTTCAAATTATAGTGGTTTTTATAGAAATTTATCCTCAAATTCGCATTTTTAGTGAATTCAAGAGCAAAATACTCGCATCGAACTACAAATAGAGATACAATTGCCTATCAAAAGAAAATAAGGTGATAGTTCGGATCCATTTCTATGCACGGTTTAGTTTGTCCTCATATTATATATCTATAACCTAAACTAAACCTTTTATCTTCCGACTACTATTAATGTCATGCCGAATGGTCTGGATTAAAGATTAGAAGAAAAGGAATGACACGTTATAGGGCTAAGACAAATGGGAACCAACACTTTTTAACAACACGATTTTGAGTTAAAAATAACTCCGAATTTTCGTCAGATTACAAAGATATACAAAGAACTGCAAAGATAAATATACCTAAAGGGACAAAAAATGGAAGTCGCACTTCACTCGCTTCACAGCGAATTGCAAGAATCTGCAAAAATCCGCGTTAACGAATGTGAATATGCAAAAAACTGGAAAATCGTTTTTGCAGTTCTTTGCATTTTCTTTTTTTGACGGCAGTCATATTTGCAGATTTTTGCAGATTTTGCGTCCCTCTACCGTCCCTCGGAGTCACTTTAGTTACCCCAAAACAAAGGCATTGATACTGATTATCAGCCACTTATATTTGCATATAGTAACTTCTGCGTCGGAAAGTAGATTCTGCGTGGGAAAGTGACAGAGGTAGAACTGGAGTGTTAAGCCTAAAGGCCATCCTACGACTGAGGAAGAGGTCAAATCGTTGCAAGACGAGCTACTTCCCGAATATAAGCACAAGATCCAGGCATTATCTTTAGAAGATTTCGTGGATCGTTCTCTTAATGTCTGCCCACCAGAAGAAACATCTACATTTAGTAACACTCAAAAAGATTCGAAAAAAATATAGATTGAAAGTAATTTGGGGAAAAAGCAGTACCTTTGCACCCGAAACAAATAAGAGAATAGCATGACATTAATAGAAGCCATTCAAGCCCGGCACAGTGTAAGGGCATACAAGGAACAGCCTTTGGCTGATGAAACAGTCAGAGTGCTCGTCGACAAGATTGCGGAGTTGAACCAGGAAGGACGACTACATATGCAGCTCATCCTGAACGAACCAAAGGCGTTTCAAGGAACGCTTGCCAAATATGGTAAGTTCCGCAATGTCAACAACTATATTGTCATGGCAGGAAAGAAGGCTGCGAGTAAGCTAGAGGAGAGCAAAACTAGTTTAGACTCTCCCGAGCGTGAGCAGGCTCGAACGAAGTTCAAGGCCGATGACCTTGATGAACGAGTGGGTTACTATGGCGAACAACTTGTACTGATTGCCCAGACACTTGGACTGAACACCTGCTGGGTGGGTCTCTCCTACTCCAAGGTGCCAGGAACGTATGTGCTTGACGAAGGTGAAAAGATTGCCTGCTACATTGCCATTGGCTATGGTGAGACAGAAGGTGTCAGTCATAAGATCAAGACCGTCGAGAAAGTAAGTAATATCAGCGACATCACACCGTTATGGTTCAAAAAAGGTGTTGAAGCAGCTTTGCTTGCTCCAACAGCCGTAAATCAGCAGAAATTTTCATTTGAATATGTCGGTACAAGTAACAATCGCCATCAAGTGAGGGCAAAGAAAGGATTCTCCATGATTGGTTATACAAAGATGGATTTGGGCATCGCCAAGTATCACTTTGAGATTGGTGCCGGAGAAGTAAATTTTGAGTGGTTATGAACATTGAGCAAGTCAGAGAGTACACGTTGTCACTCCTAGGAGTGACCGAAGACCAAGCATTTGGTGATGATATTCTTAACTTCCGCTTGGAGGGAAAGATTTTCGTCTGCCTGTGGCTAGGCGGTGGCAGGTATGATATGAAGGAAGGAGTTTCAAGAATTGCCTTGAAACTATCTCCAGACAGGAATATCGAACTTAGAGAGCAATTCTCAGCCGTGAGACCCGCTTATCATTGGAACAAGACGCACTGGAGCGATGTCTATTACGAAGAAATGGACGAAGCAATAGTAACGGGGTTGATTAAAGAGTCATACCAACTCATTGCATCGAAACTTCCAAAGGCTATTCGCTCAAAGTATTTAACAGAATCAGATTAACGCCGAAGTTGTAAAATGAAATTTAAGAAAAGAAAAATCAAATATGCAGCCATCTTCTTTCTCTGCTGGTTTGTCTTTCTGGTCTTTCTGATAGATGGAGTTCTGAAATTCCAAACTTTGGTTGACTATTTCGGCTCGTATGCTTTGGTAGAAGTTACAT
>ONAE01000017.1 GCA_900315695.1 uncultured Prevotella sp.
GAACAGATCAATGTCACACCCGTCTCCAAGTGGTCGTTCATCCTTGCCAAACTCATTCCTTACTGGCTCATCGCGCTGTTTGTCATCACCGTGTGCTTGTTGTTGGCGTGGTTCGTTTATGGCATCACGCCAGCTGGTCCTGTGTTGCTCATCTATGTACTTGCCATGCTGCTGGCGCTGTTCTTCTCGTCGTTCGGACTCATCGTGTCCAACTACTCCGACACCATGCAGCAGGCCATGTTCGTCATGTGGTTCTTTGTGGTGAGCATCATGCTGCTCTCGGGACTTTTCACCCCCACGCGCTCTATGCCCCAGTGGGCCTATCTCACCACCTACATCAACCCCATGCACTATTTCATCGATGCCATCCGCACTGTCTTCATCCGCGGTGGTGGTTTGCACGAAACAGCCCACCAGGTCTTAGCCCTTGCGGGCATCGGCACACTGATGGGCTGTTGGGCAGTTCAGAGTTATAAGAAGAATAGTTGAGCCTGTCGTCACTGAGAAATTAGTTTGATGGTCAGGTGACGCTCGTAGCGGGTGGGCTTGACCTGATAACCTGGCAGCACATAGCAGGCCGTACAGCCTACGCCTGTGGTGTTGTAGTCCAGGTTCAGGGTGATGCCGTCCTGCTGGCGTAGCTGGTAGGTATATACCGCCTTCGTCAGGTTGTCGGTGCTGTAGTGGTAGGCATTGAAGTTGAACGGCTCATCCATCGCAAAGCGTAGTCCCTGTCCAGACTTATTACTCATGGCAAGCCAGCGGTTGTCGCAGCGCAGACCGCAGTCCTGCGGAATGAGATAGGGTTCAAACATGTCGTCCACCGTGCGCTCATAGATGCCGATGGCGTAGCCGGTTTTGCGGTCGGGATAGTTTTCCTCGGGGCCGCGCCCGTACCACTTCACCTGTTGCAACGGGTCGCAGAGCGTCATGGTCAGTCCGATGCGGGGCAGAAGAGCAGGCATAGGGCCTTCGGGTTCAAGGATGTGATGCAGGGCGATGGTACCGTCACCGTTGATGCGATACTCATAGACCTCAGAGAAACCAGAATAGCGCAGACCGGTGATGTAGGCATCGAGCGACGTGTTGACGGGAGCGCCGAACTGCGAGAAGCAGCGCACGTTGACATACACCTGTCCGTTGGATTCGAAAGCCTGACAGGAGATGGGGATGCGGGTGATGGCGTTCAGGTTGTTGCTGTAAAACTCGTTGGCGATCTGTGCGCCGTTCCAGGGCTTGCGGTTATTGTAGGTGATATTCCACTGATCCCAGCTGTCAACCTCAAGTGCCAACGGGGCGCGCCAGACATTCAACTGGAGCGGTGACTTAATAAGTTCCTGTCCGTTTTGTCGGATGCTGAAGAGCTGACCGTCGGGTGTGAAGGTGTAAGAGAATCCGTCACCACTCACGGTGATGGCATCATTTGCCTGACTCAAAACCGCCTTTCCGACAGTCTTGTCAGAAGGTACAGCCAACTGGCGCCAGGGGAGCTCCAGCTGATCCCAGGCTGCGACGTGCCCCTTCTGCGCCCAGATCTCATCGTTCTTCAGTGAGCTGGTTATCATCAGGCGATATTCGCATCCCGGTTTGATGGCTGGACGGCTATAGGGTAGGGTGATGATTTTCTTGCTGAGCGGTTCTACATCAGGACTGAGGATGCCCTGTTGCAGACAGACGCCATCTTCGTAGAGTTCCCATTTCATGTCATAATAAGAGGTATTGAGGAAGTGGTTCCTGTTCCAGATTTCCACCGTACCGTTGTCGGCACTCAGTAGCTTGCATGATATGGGCTGGGTTGATTTCTTCATCTGATAGATTTCCGGCTGTACGGTTCTGTCGGGCCATATCGTACCGTAGGTGCGGGCACCGATGCCATAACTGAAATAGGTGCCTTCCTGTTGCTCCGTCTCGAAGTCGAGATTCAGTAACTGTCCCGATGTGTCGGCAATGATGACATTGTCCATCAGTGCATCACAGATATACACTTGGGTGTCTTGTCCGTGGGTCTGCTCGTTGCGGCCGATATTTACGGGGAATGGTGCGTTGATGATGTTACCCTGCGACTCCATCTGTGCCACCTGCTTGCCGTCGATGTTCACCGTCATCTGCTTTCCGTTGTAGCAGGCTTCCACATGGTGCCATTTGTTCTCCCAGTCACTGGGCAGTGGGGCGGTGAGCTCGTATTTGTGGTTCGTTTCCTTGTCGGTGTTGATGTAGAACAGCAGCTGTTCCTTACCCCTTTGCTCGACACCGAACTGCCATTCTCCCTTGGTGACAAATGAGCCGCAGGAACTGATAAGCTTGCGTGGACAGACATCGAAACTGATGGTCAGGTTACTGCCGGTCAGTTCCAGGCAGTTGTCGCGATAGACTTCCACCCACTCGTCGTGACCGCTCAGGTCAATCACTTTGTTTTTCCGGTTACGGGTGTCAGCCACCAGTTTTGCGTTACCCATGATATGCGCCATCACATTGTGCCCCGATTGATCGGTAAGCCTGCGGGCGGGCTGCGTCAGACCTGGAGACACAAAGTCCCAGACGGCACCACCGATGCAGCGTTCATGGGTATAGACAGCACGCCACATCTCGTCGAACATGCCACCGCTGTTGCCTGCTACGGATATATACTCATCCATGAACGACGGGCGCACATCACCATCACCGTGCCGTCCCACCCTGAGGTCGAGGGCCAGTGCAGTGGGGTAGCGCGGACCGATGATGTCCTCAGCGGGATGACTGTAGGCATTGCCACCGTACATCCACCAGCGGGTGTGGTCGTATTTGCGTCCTTCATCAATCACCTCACTGATGTTCGGCCCCTCACCACTCTCGTTGCCGGCACTCCAGAAGAGCACCGCAGGCTGGTTTCTGTCACGCAGCACCATACGGCGAACACGTTCACGGTACATCGGTATAAAACGCTTGTCGCCTGAAACCCATTCTGTGGCATGCGCCTCTACACCGGCCTCGTCGATGATATACAGTCCGTAGCGGGCGGCATATTCCAGATAGCGGGGCACGGGCGGATAGTGGCTGGTGCGCACACCGTTGAAACCAAACTGCTTCAGGATGGTCATATCCTTCTTGACCAGTTCGTCAGTCACGGCATGACCATTATCGGGATCCTGCATGTGAGAGCACTGCGCATTCACTTTCAGCGGCTTGCCGTTGAGGTAGAACACGTTGTTGCGCATCTCAGTCTCCTTGAACCCCACGTCCTGACGGGCATCCTCGGGTGTACGCTCAGACAGACGCTTGCCGGTAGCGGCATCCACGAGATACATCTTGAGGTTATACAGATTCGGTGTCTCTGCCGTCCATTTTAAGGGGTTGCTGATATGTTTGCTCATATTCAGCGTCAATGTGCTGCTGCCAGCAAATGCAGCCGGCTGACTTTCCAGTCGTGCCACCTCCTTGCCATCGGTACCAGTCAGCACTGCCTGTACCTTGAGTGGAGTTGTAATTGGTTGCTTATCATAGCTTCTGACGGTCACCTCAATGTTCAGGTCCGCATCGCGGTAATCCTTATCCAGATCGGTAGTCACATACCAGTCGAACAAACGGGTCTTGGGTGTGGCATAGAGATAAACATCATCGAAGATGCCAGCCAGGCGCCAGTAGTCCTGTCCTTCCAGATAAAAGCCGTCGCTATATTTGATAACCTTCATAGCCAGCGTGTTGCGACCTTTCTTCAGAAAGCGTGTGATGTTATACTCGGCAGGTTCTTGGGCGCCTTCATTGTAGCCCACCTCCTGACCGTTAATCCACAGAAACGATGCTGATGCTACCTTTTCAAAACGCAAAAAGATCTCCTCCCCGTTCCAGTCGGAGGGAATCGTGAAGGTGGTGCGGTAAGCTCCTGTCGGGTTGTAGTCGCGTGGTGTCTTGGGCGGTTCAGCCTTGAACGGTGCGGATACATTGCGGAACAGCGGGTCGCCGTAGCCCCTCATCTCCCAGTTTGACGGCACATCAATGGTGCCCCACTTCGCGTCGGAGAAATTCTCTTCGAAGAAGTTGCCTGGTATCTCCTGCGGTGTGTCGGCATAGCAGAACTTCCACCTGCCGTTGAGCAGGACGTGATGTCCCGGAATGTAATACGCACGTGCTTCTTCCTGTCCGTATTCAAACACGTCGAGGTTCTCGATGAAATGATACAGGTCGTCAAAGCCTCTTGTCTTCTCTGTCTGTGCCGTTACTGCCACAAAGGCCGGTATCATCAGAACTGTTGTGAATAACTTTCTCATAAGTTCAGTGAAAATGGTTTTCTGATTCATATTCTTCGCTTTTTAACTGCAAAGATAGTGATAATCAGTGAATAATCGGTCTATTCTCAGTCAACATTATGATACTTTATGAATTTGTTACAGAACTTTCATTAGGTATTTTTAACTAGCGAATTGAGCTTCGTTTTTTGTTTTATTTATACTTTTGCAATCCAATATGAAAAGTTGATTATTAAGTGTGCACGAAGCAATCCATATTCCAAAGACCTTTATGGGTCGTTGTATTTGCCCTGACGGCAGCCATCGCGTGGGGTTGGGCTTTCCCGCTCATCAAAGTTGGTTTTAGTGCCTTTGGCATCACAGCTGACATGACGGGCAGCAAGATGCTCTTTGCTGGCATTCGCTTTGCTATAGCAGGACTGATTGTACTCTCTGTTGCTCGTAGCAGTGGACGCTCGTTTCAGACCAGCCGAAGGATCGATTGGCGTTTTATCCTTGCTTTTGCGCTGATGAACACCACGCTCCACTATTTCTTCTTCTATGTCGGCATGTCTCATAGTGAAGGCTCACGGGCCGCTATTCTCAACTCGCTAAGCACTTTCCTTGTGGTACTGTTGGCCTGTGCCTGTTTTAAAAGTGACAAACTGACTTCGCGGAAGATTTTAGGCTGTACCGTCGGATTCTGCGGCATCCTAGCACTGAATCTTGGTGGAGCCGAAAGCGGACAATTCACTTGGTTGGGTGATGGTATGATCATCCTCAATGCCATCTGTGGGGCCTGTGCCAACTTGATGACTCGTGGACTGAGTCGGCGGATAGATATCTTTGTAGGTACGGGCTATAGTCTTTCCATAGGAGGTTTGCTTCTTATCATCTCAGGACTGGTCTTCGGCGGTACGCTGCCCCAGATCAATATGCTCGGCATCATCTGCCTGATCCTGCTCATTGCCATTTCTGCCCTTGGCTTTGCGCTCTACAACAAACTGCTCAGTTGTAACCCGGTAGGAAAGGTTGCCATCTACAATTCTCTGATTCCCATTGTGGGTACTGTCACGTCGTGCCTTTGTCTTGGCGAGACGTTTCACATGAAATACGCGCTTGCCGGAGGACTCGCAGCATTTGGCATATACATTATTAATAAAGGCAAGAAATGAAGCTAGATTTTCACGCTTGAGATATCAACAAGTCCGTTAACGATGGCGTAGATGGTGAGGCCTGCTGGAGAGTGAATCTGCAACTTGCGGGCGATGTTACGCCGATGGGTAATGACGGTGTTGACGGAGATACACAGACGGTTGGCAATCTCCTTGTTCTGTAAACCCTGTACCACACCGATAATGATGTCACGTTCGCGGTCGCTCAGTACCTCACTGTTATCATGTCCGCCCTTGAAGACCAAAGCCGAGATATTCTTTGACACATCCTCCTTCTTAGTCATTCGCTCCAGGCGTTTGATGGCTGGGGTGAAAATATAGTCCTCTACCATCGCATGCTGGCGCAGCCATACCTCGTTTTCGTAGATGTCGTGGAGGGTGGCGGTCAGCTGGTTGTTATGCAAACCGTCCTGAGGCAGATACTTGATGATGAGCAGTTTCAGTTCACGCAGTTTCTTGTCGGTAGCACCATGATGCTTCGAGAAGGTTTCCATGTTGTAGTCGGCGGTGGTACGTCCCTCTATCAACGACTTTACATAGGGGAACAGTGTCTTCTGCTCATATTGCATGTGGCGACGTATCTCGTGGGCATATTCGTCGTAGAAGCGAAGAATCAGTTTGGCAAGGGATTCGTTCTCGTCGAGCGACTCCTGCAGTTCCCGTCGGATATAGGGCAGCTGGAAGTCGAGGAAATAGGCATGGCTGGCCTCCAGATAGTGCAGTAGTGTGGGAACAGACAGATGACTGTCGGTTTCGAACTCTCCGTAGCCGTTAATGGTGTAGTTGACTACAGCTAAGAAAGTATAGGTATCCACATTGTTGCTCTCACACGTTTCCATCACCGTCTTGTCGCCGAAGCCAAGGCTGATGCCGAAGCTTCCCAGCATCTGCAGGAGGTCGTAATTGTCGCGAATCAGCGAGATCATCTTGTCATCCGCCTCATACATCTTCTGATTTTTCATCGTCTATTACCTATTATTGATTACTGGGTGCAAAGGTAATCATAATTTCCGATATGCACAATAATCATAATTAGGTATTTTGTGGCTCCGTTATGAGTCAAAAAGCCCGTTTTCAGGTGATTTCATCATTTTTAGGTATTGTTATACAATGTTTTTTGCCGTACTTTTGCAGCCGATTTGTTAAATTGATTTAGTTATTTGTATGAAGAAAAGGCTATTATTATTACTCGTAGTCAGTTTGATGACAAATGCCATGATGGCAGCAGAACCCGATACGATTGGTTACAACAAGTTCCGCTTTGGTGGTTATGGAGAGCTTGTTGCTAACTTTAAGGATTATGGTATTAACCGTTTCTATGGTCATCAGGAAGGCAATGCCAAGCAGAAACGCAACACGATATCCATTCCCCGTTTTGTACTGGCATTCGACTATAAGTTTACGCCAAAATGGATTCTCGGTGCTGAGATAGAATTCGAATATGGAGGTACGGGTACATCTTATGAGTTAGAGAATACAGAGAACGGTGAGTATGAGACGGAGGTTGAAAAGGGCGGTGAAGTAGCCTTGGAACAGTTCCATATCACCCGTTTGATTGTGCCGGCGTTCAATGTCCGTGTAGGTCATCTCATCGTACCTGTAGGATTGACGAATGAACATCATGAACCCATCAATTTCTTCGGTTCATCCCGTCCTGAGGGAGAAATGACAATCATTCCCTGTACATGGCATGAGACGGGTATCGAGTTTCTTGGTAAGTTTGGCAAGGGCTATGGCACCTTCGATTATGAAGCCATGATTGTGACAGGTCTGAATGCCAATGGCTTTGACCGTAACAACTGGGTAAGAAAAGGCAAGCAAGGACTGTTTGAAGGCGACAACTTTACCAGTCCGGCCTATGTGGCCCGCCTGAACTATACAGGTGTTCCTGGACTTAGACTTGGCGGCTCCATCTATTATTGTCCCAATACCGGTGCCAATGCCGATAAGCTGGTGACATACGACGAGATCGGCAGGATTCCTGTGACCATTTGGTCGCTGGATGCCCAATACACAAATAAGTATGTCACAGCCCGTGCCAATTATCTCTCTGGCAATATCGCCCATGCTGACCAGTTGGGAGCTAAAAACGGCAAACTCTCCAACAAGTCGGGTTATAGCCGATTGACCCCTATTGCCAAACGTGCAGTATCCTACAACGCGGAGGTGGGTGTGAATCTGAAAAGCATCTTCTGTGGTGGTAAGCACTTCCCCGTGATCTATCCCTTTGTCCAATATGAGTATTACAACTCTCAGGAGAAGGGAGAAGGTATGGATGTGATGGATGCCCGTTGTCAGGTGAGCAAGTGGAACTTCGGCCTGAACTGGAGAGCACTGCCCAACCTGGTGGTAAAGGCTGACTATACGACCCGTCAGATCGGCACCAGTAAGGTGTTTGGAAAAGGCCCCTACAACAGCGAAAATGAATTCGGTATCGGTATTGCCTATATCGGATGGTTCTTTAAGAAGTGAGAAGATAACATTATTAATAAAAACAATTAAACGACATGAAAAAAAGTATCTTATTGATGAGTCTCGCTATGATGGGACTCATGGTGTTTACCGCTTGCAGCAGTAGCAGTGATGACAAGAAACAGGATGTTCCCCAACCAACGCCTTCACCATCTTCTGAGGTGACGATTCAGGATGCTGAGTATGATGCCATCATCAACCAGTATGTTGACAATGTGGTATTACCTACTTATAATGATTTGAAGGCCAAGAACAGCGCCCTCTATCAGGCTGTGGTTGCCTTTGGTGATGCACCTTCGGATGCAAACTTTAAGGCTATCTGTGATGCATGGTTGACAGCCCGTGAGCCATGGGAGTCAAGTGAGGCTTTCCTTTTTGGTCCTGTTGCAGACTATGGTCTTGATCCTAACATGGACTCCTGGCCACTCGACCAAGAGGCTATCGTTAAGCTTCTGGAGTCTCAGCAGTGGAACGATATGAAGTGGACAGGTGATTATGATGAAGACGATGAGGCTATTGCTGCCGCTCAGAATGTACGTGGTTTCCACACCCTCGAGTTCCTTGCCTTCCGCGATGGTCAGGCTCGTACGTTGAATGACAAAGCTGCCGACGGTGAGGCTGCCAATGCGGTCTATAATGCCGGAAACGCTACAGCATGGGCACAGTATATGAGAAATACCGCCCAGCTGCTGGTTGACGACGTGACAACCCTCTGTGATGCCTGGAACAACGGCTATGCCGAAAAGTTTAAGTCACATAATGGTGGTGATTTCACCAGTGGTCTGAGCTGTGTCGAACAGCTGATAGACGGATGTATCGATATCGCAGGTGAGGTAGGACTGGCTAAGATAGGTGATCCTTATGATCTCTATGTATCTGGTAAGACTAATGAGGCCCTCTATGCCGTAGAGTCATGGTACAGCTGGCACTCTCGTGACGACTATACCAACAATATCTACTCGATCCGTAATGCCTACTATGGCTCTCGTGACGGAAGTATCAACAAGAACTCTCTGTCAAGTCTGGTAGCCAAGTATGATTCATCACTTGATGCTGACGTGAAAAAGGCCATTGAGGATGCTGCCAAGGCTATTCAGACTATCCCTCAGCCTTTCCGTAATAACATCAACTCCAAGGAGGCGCAGGCTGCTATGGAGGCTTGTGCTGAGCTGAGTGATATTTTGGAGAATGAGCTCAAGCCCTTCCTGATTAACCATACCAAGTAATTGGTATTAAACATGAACAAATACTATATTATTCCATTACTCCTGACTGGTATTCTCACCTTGACTGCCTGTGACGACAGTGATCGGCTGGATGTAGAGGATATCAATATTCCCAGAGGCTATGCGCTGTCTGCTGGTACATCGACAGGATTCTATAACTCTTCTGTCGCTTACGACCAGGCAGCCGTGAAGACCTCGAATGAGAATGGTCACGGTGGCGGTCTGGGACCTGTATATGCCGGTTATAGCTGTGGCAGTTGCCATAGAAATGCGGGACGTACAGAACCGACCTACTGGACCAGTTTCAAGAATGGTGGCAATGACGGATCCGGTCCTTATGGATTCACCGCCTCACTTATCTATATCACCCGTAAGAACGGAACATTCTTCCCCAATTACGGTCGAGTGATTCACGATCAGGCTATCTATGGTGTCCAGCCCGAGGGAAAGCTGAAAGTGAAGATCGATTCCATGACCTTCTCCTTCCCCGATGGTGAGAAATATACGCTCTGCGTACCAAGGTGGTCGATTACCGAATGGTATGCTGACTCTATCAGTCCTGATGATCTCTTCTGTACTGTACGCGTGCCGCTGCGCCATGTCGGTATGGGTCAGATGATGGCACTTGATCCGAATGAGATTGAGGCACTGGCGCGAAAGAGTAACTATCCCGAGTGGGGCATCAGTGGAAGATGCAACTATATCAATGAGCGTGGTAAAATACAACTTGGCTTGTCTGGCAACAAAGCACAACATGCCGACCTGACAGTCGAACTGGGTTTCTCCAGTGATATGGGTATGACCAACAGCCGTTATCCGGAAGAAATCTGTGAAGGACAGCGTCAGATGGAGGAAGGCTCGATGATGGGGCTCTCCTATGACATGCTCGACGTGCCGGCACAGGATATGGAGGACGTGGATCTCTATATGCAAGGTCTTGCCGTTCCGGCCCGGCGTAATATCAACAATGCTGATGTGCAGGCAGGTGAACAGCTGTTCTATCAGGCAGGCTGTCATCTGTGCCATGTGACAACACTTCACACGAAGCCTCGTGGCTCCACCCTTTTGATGGGTACTAATCTGCCTTGGCTTGGTGGTCAGACCATCCATCCATACTCAGACTATCTGCTTCACGATATGGGGTCGGAAATCATGGGTGTTGGCCTGAACGACAACTTCGTGAGTGGCTTGGCCCGTGGCAATGAATGGCGCACCACACCACTATGGGGTATCGGCTTGCAGAAGAAGGTGAATGGACACACCTATTTCCTGCACGACGGACGTGCCCGCAACTTTGTGGAAGCCATCATGTGGCATGGCGGCGAAGGAGAAGCCTCTAAGAATAAGTTTAAGAATATGAGTAAGAAGGAGCGTGACCAACTTGTACAGTTCCTGTGGTCACTTTAAGAGTAATGAATTGAATTATAACCTATGATTACCAAAAAGATATTCGCCATTTTGATGGCAAGTATGGTCTCGGCAACGGTATGGGCTGATGACGATAAAAAATATGATATGGATAATGGCGTGATCCCTATTGCTGATGACCGTGGGTTTACCCTTCAGTCGAACAACGGCAATTTCGTGTTCAAGCCCTATCTCTTTCTGCAAAGTACCCTCAGCTACCGTTATTATGATGATGAGGGACTTGACAAAGCCTATAATCAGGACAATGTGGCTAACTCTGGCTTTGCCATGAACTATGCCATCATCGGTTTCACGGGAAAGGCTTTCGGAAAGATCGACTATAACGTATGTATTAATGCAGCCGCCTCGGGTGGTAATATTCTCCAACAGGCCTGGATCGACTATGCCGCCAGGCCAGAGCTGCGCTTCCGTGTGGGTAAGTTCAAGACACCGTTTACACATGCCTATCTGACAACACTTGGTGAGACGCTCTTTCCCTCTTTGCCTACCTCGCTTACTGCTCAGGCTATTCTGCCTTATTCGCTCAATGCCGTTACACCAAGCATCGCTACAGGCTTCGACCTGGGTGTGGAGGTACATGGTATGATTGGCGGAAAGTTTGGCTATGAGATCGGACTCTGGAATGGTACAGGCTCATCGCAGAACGGGGCCTCTAAGGGTATCAGTGATGACAACCATCTGCCATCTCTGCTCTATGCCGGACGTGTGACCTTCCAGCCGAAGGGAGCCATGCCGCTGACGCAGGGTAATCCCAAACTGCTGCATGAGGACAAGCTGCTTTTCGGTCTGAGTGCCAACTTCAATAATGAGGCTGAGAATGAGTCAACGAATGATTTCCGTGCAGGCTTCGAGTTTGCTATGCTTAAGAATCGCTGGTATATCGGTGCTGAGGCCTATTATATGCATATCGGCTTTACCAAGCGCCAGAAGATTGACGACAGTTACAATTACTGGGGAGGTTATGCACAGGTAGGCTACTTCGTGCATCGTCAGGTGCAACTTGGCTTGCGGTACGACTTCTACGATCGCAATGGATCGAGCAAGGACGGTATCTTGAATATGCCGGCTGTCAGCGTGAACTATTTTATTCCAAAGACAACCCTCAAACTCGCTGCCATGTACCAGTATGTCGGACGCAAAGGTCATCAGACACAGCTCGATCGTGACCTCGACGACCTTGGCATCTGTACCCATATGGCTCAGGTGATGTTACAATATGCTTTCTAATCCCCGACTTCAATGAATAAGACTTTAATCATAGGTTTGGCTTTTCTGGGACTCTGTTCGTGTGATGACGGACGTATCTATCCGGAGAGCGCCACCTCGGCAGATGGCAAGACGGTTGTGATGGAAGGCGAGCTGGAAGGCTTTGACAACTGGGCCAGCAACTATCGTGTATCTATTGCCGGCTTTGAACAGGCCGACGACGAATATGCCAGTGTCTCAAAAGTCATTACGGAGAGCGATATCAAAGACGGTAAGGCTCTGGTGGAGTTGTCGGGTATCAAAGACAATGTGAAACTGGTAAGGCTCTGTGTCCTCGACCGTCTGAGAAGACATATCGTCACGTTTAAGGAAGTAGATGTCTCAGATGTCACAGAGACGGTGAAGATGGATGTCGGAACCATCAATATCAGTATGTTTAATACCATTCAACAGAGTTTCTTCAATACCACCTGTGCCAATTGTCACGGTGCCTCTAACAGAGCCGCTGCAGGGCTGTTCCTGACAGAAGGTAAGAGTTATCAGGCCTTGGTGGATGTTAATTCGAAGAAGGTGGAAGGCAGGAAGCTGGTAGAGACAAACAATGCTGCCAACAGCGTTCTTCACATGGTGCTGAACCAGCAGGAAGTGGCGGGTATCTCTATGGCTCACCGCGACCTTGTGTCAGAAAAGAACGAACAGACCATCCTGCCACTCATTGACAGCTGGATTAATAATGGAGCGAAGGAGAAATAAAAAACTTAATGTCATAAAATGAACAAAAGACAAGAATTTGAAAACGCATTTGCGGATATCTTCCAATTTGATAACGGAACGGAAGTCTGTGAGTATCATGTCATGCTACATGTCACCTCCTCACGCCTTTCCTTTGACCAGCAGCTCGAAGCGATCCTCAGTGCATATAATCAACTGCTTGAAGGTACACTCCAAGGGGCTCAGGCGGTTTTCAAGCGCTATTTCCTCAGCGATGCCGCCAACCAGGCCGATGATGTGATCGTAGCCGATGTGACGGATTGTGCCAAGAGTATCATCCAACAGGCACCGCTTGACGGTACGAAGATTGCCCTTTGGGTCTATCTGATGACAAACGTTCAGACCGGTATCGGCAAGAGCGGACTCTATGAAGTGCGTCACGGGGCATTCCGTCATCTCTGGAACGGCTCAGCCCACAATATGGCAGCTAATTCTGAGTATCAGACGCGACTGCTCTTCAACGAGTATAATATGCAACTGATTCAGGAGGGCTGCACATTAGAGGCCAACTGCATCCGAACATGGTTCTTTGTGAACGATGTCGATCTGAATTACGGTGGGGTGGTGCGTGCCCGTAACCAGTTCTTCTTCACACAGGGACTGACGGTAAACACTCACTTTATCGCCTCTACAGGTATCGGGGGACGTCAGCAAGACCCGAATGTGCTCTCCCAGATGGATAACTATGCTATCGCAGGTGTCAAGAAGGAACAGATACATTATCTCTATGCTTCAACCCACCTAAACCGCACCAGCGATTACGGGGTATCTTTCGAACGTGGTACGCAGGTGAACTATGCTGACCGCCGTCATGTATTCATTTCGGGTACGGCTTCCATCAACAATAAAGGTGAGGTGGTGTATCCCAAAGACATTATCAGGCAGACCCGTCGGATGTGGGAGAATGTTGAGGCGCTGCTGGCTGAAGCCGACTGTAACTTCAATGATGTGGCAGAGATGGTGGTCTATCTGCGTGATACTGCCGACTATGAGTTGGTAAGAGAACTCTATGAAGAGCGTTTCGCAGGCAAACCTTACGTGATTGTGCATGCACCAGTCTGTCGTCCGGGCTGGCTGATTGAGATGGAGTGCATGGCTGTCAAGGCTGTTGATTTGCCTACCATGCCGCAGTTCTGAGAAAGGTAAAAAGGTAAAAAAGTAAAAGGGTATAGTGATATGATGACAAGCATGAATCTGAAGCGTTTGGCATTGCTTCTATATTTCACCTTTTTACCTTTTTACTTTTTTACTTCCGTCTCGGCTCGTAGCATCCAAACCATTAATGCAGACAAGGCAAGAGAAGTGGCACGCGAACAAGTCGTATGGAAAGGTCGCCTTTGTCCCTTCTCCACCTTCGCCTTAGACTTTTTGGAGTCTGTCTATGGCAGAGGCAGCTATAAAGGCCTCTCTCCAGAACAGGTTGTCTATGGCTGGCTGCTCCGTCCAGAGGTTTGGAAAGATGAGCCGATGATCCATATCCCTGATGCTAACCTTCGGCAACAACTGAACATTTCAGGAGAATATGCCAAGTTCTCAGAACTCTTTGACGACACACTTGGCTACAAGTTGAACACCATAGACTCTGACCTCCCTGAGAGATTGAGGCAGCTGGCCCGTGAGGCTCCAGCTGCCGTCAACCTCGATGAGAAAGTGGGTGAAATCATTCTCCTGACCAAAGGAGAGCTCATTCAGCCACGTCCTGCCGACCTAGAACCTTTACCTTCCTGGCGCATTGATCTGGAAATACTATGGAACAACACCCCCTCATGGGTATTCCTGATTCTGATAGTCATCGTGATAGCCATTTTATGGCGGGTTGTCAAATCTTGATTGGAACAACAATCTTGAAGATGATGTTACGTCCCATGTTATAAACACCGCGACGGCCTGTGACCACGTTTTCATCGGTATATTTGAGGCGACTCAAGTGGTTCTGATATGCCTTGTTCAAAAGGTTGTCAGCGGTGATGTATAACTCTGCTATTTTCTTCCCATGCACTTGGATGTCGGTGCCTGCTGAGAGGCTGAGCAACGCATATCTTGGTGTTGGTGTCTCTGTATCGTCTGCACTGTAGATGTTGTTTTGCTTCAGATAGCAGTTAAGACCGGCAGCGATATAAAGGTTGTTGAGCAGTGTGCGATGGCTGGCATTCGCCGTGTGGTGATGATTGACCGTGCTGTGCGAATGGTGCAGGAGTTCCCATTTCAGTTCCGATGTCCATCGTGGCGCAGGTGTGAAAGGGAGGTACTTCGTATTGGCATCGGCGTGCAGGAGTTGGGCATCTACATACGAGAAAGTGTTTGAGAAATGAACACTATGGACGGGGTGGAAGTCCATACCAGCCTCAAAGCCCAGCAATCGGGCATCGCCTTGCGTGTAGGCGTAAGTAAGGTAACCTTCCTCAATCTCCTCGGCCACGCGATGGGTGAAGATGTAGTTGTCGATGCGATTGGCAAAGAGAGCCAGTTGTGCCGAGACATATTGCGAGGTGAAGTCGAGCCCGAGGTCGGCCTGCAGGCTGTATTCTGCCTTAAGCTGCTGGTTTCCTATCTCATAGCGCAGAGAGCCCTCGTGCACACCATTCGAATCCAATTCACTCATATTAGGTGTGCGGAAGCCGCGGGCAAGGTTCAGACGCAGGTTGAAGTGCTCATTGATGTTGCAGACAGCTCCTATGCTACCTGTCAGACCGTTGAAGTGGCGGGTAAAGTCGGTAAAGCGAATACCCTCTTCCTCGATAAGCTCGTAGCCGTGAAGTCTGCGATGGTCATAGCGTAATCCACCGTTCAGTGTCCAGTGGTCGCCGAAGTTCTTTGTGGCAGTGGCATAGATGCCGAAGTCGAAGAGACGGTAGTCTGGAATCAGGTATTCCTCGCCCTCGTTGCCCGACTTCTGATACATGCCGCCGATACCCGTAGATAGTTTCCAGCCGTTACCGAATTCATTGGTGACATAGCGGAGATCATAAGTCAGCGTATGCAGTTTGAAGAACAACTCATATTCATCAGCACTTTCCTCAAACTCCTGACGTCGGTTCTGCTGATAGCCGATGATGGCTTTCAGATAGCCCGACGAGAGGTTCAGCGAGTTATCCCACACCAGTTTGTAGTGCTTCACCTGCTGGAAGGGCAGGGATTCGGAATATTGACATCCCTTCCAACCCTCTTCATGTTCCAGTTCGCCTGTCTCCGGATCACGCTCACCTTCGGTGATACTTGGTGTCAGGTGATAGGCCGTCCACGTCAGTCGCGAGTGTCCCCAAGATTTATTCAATCCCAGCATCAGTCGTCCGGCCCGTTCACGAAACTGTGAGCCTGGCACGTAGCCATCGTACTTATTCTTATACGCGTGAGCCATCTTGTCGCTGAAGCGGGCATCCCACACAAATCCCTTCTGATTGCCGGCCATCTGAAGTGAATAATGGAAGAGCCCGTTGTTAGTCTGATATTCTGAGCTGACGTTGGCTCTCATCTCACCCTCTGCCAGTGTGGGCTGAGCGTGCAGGATCACGACACCTGCCATCGCATCCGATCCGTACATCAGCGAAGCGGGGCCCTTCAGTATCTCAACACTGTTCACGCTACTGCCGTCAACCTCTATGCCGTGTTCGTCGCCCCACTGCTGACCTTCCTGTCTTACGCCTTCACTCATCACTACTACGCGGTTATAGCCCAGTCCGCGGATGATAGGTTTCGAGATACTGCCACCTGTAGTCAGCTGGCTGACTCCTGGCTGGTGAGCGATGGCATCGATGATATTCGTCGAAGCCGTAGCTCTGAGTACCTGTGGTGAGACAATGCTTACGGGCGTTGTAGCGTGCTTCAGTTTCGTATCACCCGTCACGCCTGTCACCGTCAGTTCGTTCAGTTGTAGATGGCGGAAAAACACGTCGGTCGAGTCTTCCGCATGTTTATGATTACTCGTTTGTGCTGCCACTGTCGTGCATATACACAACAATGGCAGAATGATATATCTTGATTTCATTCTGTGGTTGGTTTATAAATGTATGTAACTGGAATTAAAAAAGCCTCCTTTCGGAATTATATGGTTGGAGGCCCCCGCGTATCGATGGTGCCACAACATACGGCACGAATGTTGTGCAATGGCTGGGTAAGGTTACATTGACAAACAAGAATATATAACGTGACAACCATTATTGCGGCTGTCAGCATCGTCAGCGTCAGGAACTGGCACAACACGCAATCGTGAGCCCACGTAGCGGCAGCAGTCAAGTGACCATGACAACTGTGGTGTACGCAGTCGGCACACTCTGTCTCTATTGTCTCGCCTGTTTCATGGATGTGAACTGACGAAAGCAACAGCATTGGCACAAACACTGCCAATAGCAACCACGAGGCAATATGTCGTTTAGTTCCAAACATCTTCTTATTTAACGTCACATGAGTCCTTCCTTTATTAATGGCAATTTGTCTGAAGAACCGCCGATGAGGAAGTTGATGCTGCCAGGTTCATACATCCAGGTCTGCGAAGCCTCGTCCCAGTGACAGAGATCGGTGCGGCGGATGGCGATGTTGACTGTCTGACATTCACCAGCCTTGAGGGCTATCCGGCGAAAACCTTTGAGTTCTTTCACGGGGCGCTTGATATGGGATGCAGGGCGCGAGACGTAAACCTGTGCCACTTCCTCTGCATCGCAGTTGGAGGTGTTGGTGAGCTTAAAGCTGACATCGAATCCCTCTGCTGTGGGCTTTACGTTCAGGTCGCTATATTCGAACGTGGCATACGAGAGACCGTGCCCGAAGGGATAGGCTGGGACGACTTGCTTCTCGTCATACCAACGGTAACCTACAAGGTCTTGTTCTGCATAGTCGGCGATGAGTTGCTGAAGGCGCTCGTTGCTGCGATTGTGGGTGAGATCGACAAAGATATCGCCCTGGGTGTTATTCTCAATGTTCTGTGGATAGGTGCCAGTGGCATAAGCTGGTACATCTTCCAGCTTCTTGGGCCACGTCATTGGCAGTTTGCCAGATGGAGAAATCTTACCCGTGAGGACTTCGGCGAGCGCCTGACCGCCCATAGAGCCGTTGAACCAGGAGGCGACTAATGCACCAGACACCTCGTTGACCGTCGAGATATCTACTGGTCCGCCTGAAACGATAACAGTCACTAATCGCTTGTTCACCTTAGCGAGGGCTGCCGCCAGCTCGTCCTGACCAGAGGGTAGGGTGATGGCTTTGCGGTCGGATCCCTCGGTCTCTACCTCACGGTTATCACCGGCAAAGAAGATGACGAGGTCGGCAGCTTGGGCGGCCTTCACTGCCTGAGCCATCAGCTGACGGTCGGCTGGTTGGATGGGACTGAGATGCTGGTTGCGGCTCTCTCGGTCAAAGCTCTTGTAGCCTGGCTCATAGGTGATCTTCGTTTGGTTGCCAAGGATGGCTTGCAAACCTTCGAGTGGTGTGATCTCACAACGGGTCTTCACGCCTGCTCCCACACCGCCAAGCGCCATCTTCATCATGGCATTCTCGCCGATGACAGCGATGTGGCGGATATGCTTCGTATCAATGGGCAGCAGCTGTTCGTTCTTCAACAGCACGATGCTGCGACGTGCCACCTCTAAGGCGGTTGTCATCTCCTCAACATTGCCTACGGGCTTGCTGTTGGCAATATCTTTGGCTATTGGTGTCACCGTCAGTCGGATGCGAAGGATCTCCCTGACACGCTGGTTGATGACAGCCTCGCTCACCTTTCCAGCTTTCACCGAGTCGAGTAGTGCCTGCCCCATAAACCTGCTACCAGGCATCTCTACGTTCATGCCTGCTGTTACGGCATCCACGGTGGAATGAACACCACCCCAGTCGCTGATCACCATACCGGGGAAGCCCCATTGTTGGCGCAGGATCGTTGTAAGCAGTGTCTCATTTTCGGAGCACCAGCGCCCGTTCACCTTGTTGTAGGCTGCCATAATACCCCACGCATCGGCCTCACGTACAGCCATTTCAAAGGGACGAAGGTATATTTCATGCATGGCACGGTCTGAGATACGCACATCGACGAAACCTCGGTAGTCCTCCTGATTGTTCAGCGCATAGTGTTTCAGACACACCGCTGTGCCATCGTCCTGTGATCCCTTGGTATAGGCCACGGCAAGCATGCCGCTCAGAATCGGATCCTCACTCAGATATTCATAGGTTCGTCCACCGGTGGGGATGCGTTGTATGTTGATGGCAGGACCAAGGATCATATCCTTGCCGCGCAGTCTGGCCTCACGGCTCATACCCCGTCCGTAGGCGTAGGCCCACTCCGTACTCCATGTTGCGGCGAGAGCCGAACCTGTGGGGAAGAATGTTGCCGAGTCTGTTGTCAGGTTGGCAGAGTTCCATGAGTGGGGTTCCATCTCTTCACGGATACCGAAAGGTCCGTCAGCGTATTCCACGTCGGCAATACCTAGTCGTGGAACACCTGCCGAAGAAAACATGTTCTTACCGTGGAGCATGTCGATTTTCTCTTCAAGCGTCATGCTTTTGATGATGTTGTCGATCTCTGTCTCATGACTGAGCAGTCTGCTTTGTCCCCAGGCCAGAGCCGACATCAGACATACTGCCGATAACACCAGTTGTCTCTTGGTCAAATTGAACGTGCTTAACGTTAATCTCATAAGTTTAGTTATTAAATGTTTATAATTGTTCTTTATTCTGAGTGCAAAGATAAACATTTTATTTCAATCATTGTTCTTTTTGCACGTTAAAAACATTTTTTCATCATTTAAAAGAGGTGGTTGATCGTCACCGACTAACCACCTCACTAACTAAACTAAACAAATACTAATATGAATATTATGCCTGTGATTACAAACTGGGACAGATCTCGGCTATCCAGGCCTCGATGCGGGTATCGGTTTTGTCGTCCTCGTTGATGTCGTCGAGGGGCAGGCCGATGAACTTGCCGTCGATCACGGCTTCTGAGTCGTCGAAGGTGTAGCCGTCGGTCTCAACAGCGCCGATAAACCTGGCACCGCTGTCTTTGATACCATTGTAGAGTTCTCCCATACCGCCAACGAAGGTGTCGCTGTACGACGAGCAGTCGCCACAGCCGAAGAGGGCAATGGTCTTGCCGCTGAGGTCGGCACTCTGGAGCGTCTTCAGTCCGTCGTACCAGTCGTCCTGCAATTCTCCTGCACCCCACGTTGAGGTACCAAGAATCAAGTTCTGGTTGGCACTGACAACATTTGCTGTCAGATCCTGTACGTTCAGGGCTTCACAGCCCAGTTTCGAGGCAATCCTTTCTGCGATGGCCTCACAGGTTCCTGTAGAGGAACCGTAAATTACAATTGTTGCGTTCATTTCAATGATTTATTCTATGAAGTTGTTAATTCTTATTGATGCAATGTCCGTCGCATGATCCTTTGCACCCGTTCTTGCGTTTGCAATAACGTTCGCATTGTGCGCAGAGGTCGTAGCCGAGCATGGTTCCCAGGATAAAATCCTCTTCGGGGGTAAGCTGGTTCAGCGGACGGGTGACGATGAGCCGGATGGCCTCCAGACATTCGCGTCGTCCGAAGTAAACATTCAGGTTCTGTCGTCCGGCTGGTTGCAGCAGGTAAGGGATCCCCTGACTCTCCAGGCGCTGGATGGTGATTTCGCTGTACTTCTTATTACACGTGAACAGTACCATGTGGCGCACGCCCTTATTCAGCTCGTAGATGTGGTTCATCAGCACCTTGAGTGCTTGAGCCTGCTCGATCTCTATTGGGATAGTTGTCGTCGTTCTCATTTTTTCTTGTTTTTGTTTCCGGCTGCAAAGGTACGGCGAAAAAAGAAAGTGTGCAATACCTAAAAACGAGTGTTTTAGGCATTGCACACCAGTGAAAACCAGCAAAGTGATTAATCAATATTAGGTATTGAGCTCCTTGCAGATGTCAGCCTCAATGTCGGTTATCTTATCCATCGGCTCGTAGCGCTTGATGACACGTCCATCACGAGAGATAAGGAATTTGGTGAAGTTCCACTTGATGTCGCTTTTCTTGTCATAGTCGGCATCCTTCTTACGAAGCATCTCGTCCATGAACTTGCCCGTCTTGTCGTTGAGGTCGAAGCCGCAGAAGCCTTTCTGAGCTTTCAGATAAGTGTAAAGTGGGGCTTCGTTCTCGCCATTCACCTCGATCTTGTCGAACTGCGGGAATTGGATGTCGAAGTTTGCCGTGCAGAACTGGTGAATCTCCTGAATCGTTCCAGGAGCTTGTTCGCCAAACTGGTTGCAGGGGAAGTCGAGAATCTCCAGCCCCTCGCTGCGGTATTTCTTGTAAAGCGCCTCCAGCTCATTATACTGCGGTGTGAATCCACAGCGTGTAGCCGTGTTCACAATCAGCAGCACCTTCCCCTTGTAGTCAGAGAGCGACACCTCCTGACCTTCATCATTCATCACCTTGAAATCATAAATCTCCTGTGCTGAAAGAGTCAGCACACCAACCATTGCCATCAGGCTTAAAATCATTCTTTTCATATTCATTAAAATTTGATGTTGACAGTCTCCTGCGTTTTTGCGGTGCAAAAATAGTGATAATTGAGGAATAATTGCTATCTAAGGGTGCTGTCCTTATCGACCAGTATCAAAGCGATTTCCTGACGATGACGCTGCCGCTGGCCTGATGGGTGGCAAGGATCAGCACTTCTGCAATCTGTACGTGCTCAGGGGCATTGGCGGCAAAGACGGCAACGTCGGCAATGTCATCACCAGTAAGGGGTTTGATGCCTTTATAGACATTGGCTGCACGATCGTTGTCGCCACGGAAACGAATGTTGCTGAAGTTGGTCTCCACAAGTCCGGGTTTCAGATTCGTTACGCGGACAGCAGTGTTGGCTACGTCAATACGCAGACCATCTGACAGCGCTTTTACAGCAGCCTTCGTAGCACAATAGACGTTGCCGCCAGCGTAGGCGGCATCGCCAGCTACTGAACCCACGTTGATGATATGCCCACTATTACGCTCCACCATGCCGGGAACTATCAGTCGTGTCATTGTAAGCAGGCCCATGATGTTCGTATCGATCATTGTTTCCCACTCTTCGAGATTGCCCTCGTATTCGGGTTCCAGACCCAGTGCCAGACCAGCGTTATTAACCAGCACGTCTATCTTCTGCCATTCAGCCGGCAGTTCCTGGATGTACTTCGATGCCTTCTCGCGGTCTCTCACGTCGAAAGCCAGCGTCAACACGTCGGTATCCTTTTCTGTTAATTCCTTTTTGATTTCATTCAGACGCTGTTCGTTTCTTCCCGTCAGAATGAGTTTGTCGCCGTTCTCAGCGAACTTTCTTGCACAAGCCAGTCCAATACCACTTGTTGCACCTGTTATCAATACGATTTTGTTCATACTATAGTTCTGTTATTGCTGTTTCTTATTGATTATCCTTGACTGCCTTTTCGATTGTCAGGACATTCTTCTGATCCACAAAATCATAGCTGACATGATCCATCTTCTTGAGGACGAGAAAGATGCCGAGTCCGCCAATGCTACGTAGCTTCCACGATAGTTTTGTGTTGGGCATTTTATGCTCCAAAGGATTGAAAGGCACGCCACCATCCTCGAAACGGATGGAGATCCGATCGGCTTTCTGGATAGTTATATCCAAAAAGCCATCTGTCTCCTCAGGATAAGCATAGGACGTCACATTCATGACTATCTCTTCGCATGCCAGTCGGAGAAGCATGGCATCCTTTCTGCCACACGAAGTCACCTCGGGTGTCTGAAGGATGGCTTTGAGTATCTCCTGAGCCCTTCCTTTGACGGGTTGAAAATGCAGTTCGCTCACTTCTTTACTTTCCTATTAGAATGATGATGGAACGCGGACCTACCAATATCTCGCCCTGATTGTCGATCAGGGGCTCCTTGCCAGGCTCGGCAATATCATCGGGAGCCTCCATTCCGGTATTGGCAAAGACGTGCCAAGCCATACCTTCGGGCAAATGAGGCAATTCAAAGCCGTGCATCTCCCAATGCATGTTCATAGCCACATAGATGAAGTCGTCGGCAATGCCATCAGTCTCGGCATAGCGTCCGTTCAGCATGAAAGCTATCGTGAGGTCGTTGTAACCGGCATCGGGTTGCCAAGCCTTTACACCATGCCATGAGAAGTCGGGATAGCCCAGGTTGCGATAGTCGCTATGACTCAGGTGATCCTCGTAGCGAAGCACCTTGTGCATACGGCGGAACTTGATCATCTGTTTGAAATAGCGGAAGATATCGGCATTCTTCTCCAGATTGTTCCAATCGAGCCATGCTATTTCGTTATCCTGGCAATAGGCGTTGTTGTTGCCTTGCTGAGAGTTACCCATCTCATCGCCAGAGAGCACCATGGGGATACCCTGACTGACCATCAGCATAGAGATGGCATTCTTTACCTGCCGGTGACGAAGACGGTTGATCTCCGGATCATCACATTCTCCTTCAAAGCCACAGTTCCAACTGTTATTATGATTCTCGCCGTCACGATTGTCCTCACCGTTAGCCTCATTGTGTTTGTTGTTATAGGAGAAGAGATCCATCAGTGTGAAACCGTCGTGGGCAGTGACGAAGTTCACGCTTGCCTTGATGCCGCGCTTTTGTGAAGCGTAGAGATCGGGGGATCCGATGATACGCTCCTTCACATCGCCCAGCACCTGCTCGTCGCTTTTCAGAAAGCGCCGGATGCTATCGCGGAACTTTCCGTTCCACTCTGCCCATCGTCCCCATGAGGGGAAGGCTCCCACCTGATAGAGTCCGCCCGCATCCCAGGCCTCAGCTATCAGTTTGGTCTTGCCGAGAATCGGGTCGTGTGCCAGCGATTCAAGCAGTGGCGGATTCGCCATGGGATTGCCGTTTTGGTCGCGTCCGAGGATGGCAGCCAGATCGAAACGGAAACCGTCGATATGATAGTCGGTGACCCAATAGCGGAGACTTTCCACAATCATGTCGCGCACATTCGGGTTGTTGCAGTTCAACGTATTGCCACAGCCGCTGAAGTTGAAATAACTGCCATCGGGCGTCAGCATGTAATAGGTCTTGTTGTCGATGCCGCGATAGGAGATATAAGGTCCTCGCTGGTCGCCCTCAGCGGTATGGTTAAACACCACGTCGAGTATCACCTCAATACCATTGGCATGCAGTCGCTTCACCAGATTCTTCAACTCGTCAACCTGCATGCTGAATTTACCAGAAGAGGCGTATGCAGCTTTGGGGGCAAAGAATCCCACGTTGCTGTAGCCCCACAGGTTGTATAACATGTGCCCGTCAACGGGTGAGGGTCTGGAGTTCTCAAACTCGTCAAACTCATGGATAGGCATCAGCTCCACACAGTTCACACCCAGTTCCTGCAGGTAGGGAATCTTCTCTATGATGCCTGCAAACGTACCTTTATGCTTGACGCCAGAGGCAGCTCCGCACGTGAAGTTACGTACGTGCATCTCATAAATAATAAGGTCGTTGACGGGCGTTTCCAAAGGCAGGTCGTCTTCCCAGTCAAAGTCATCAAACACCACACGGGCCCGATATTGGTAAAGGCTGTCCCAGTTGGGCTGTTTCCCCCATACATCACGACCCACAATCAGCTTGGCATAGGGGTCGAGTAGGATTTTCGACTTGTCGAAGCGATGGCCTTCTTCCGGACAGAACGGACCGTCCATCCTGAAACCGTATTCTATGTTCTCATAATCAAGGTCGAAGACAATCATCGAGAACACATTGCCAAGACGGAATTCCTTGAAGAAGGGGATCTCTACAAATGGTTTCTCTTCGCGGTTATGGAAGAGTACTAGCGTGCAGTCGGTAGCATAGCGGGAATAAACCGAAAAGTTAACCATATTACCAACAACCGTTGCACCAAAGGGATAAGGTCTGCCTGGGCGCAACTTCAATCCCTTGTACTCATGGGTGGGAAATAAATCGACTCTATGCATAATCGAAGAAATTTTGGAAGCCTGTCACTTCCATGATGTCTTTCACCTCTTCGCTCACACCCCTCAGAGAAAAGTTCAGCCCTTTGGAGGCTGCCACTTTCTTGGAATAGAGCAAAACGCGCAAGCCCGTACTGGAGATGTATTTGCAGTCAGTCATGTCGAGTAACACACTACTGCCTTTCTCCAGAATGGCCAAAATACCTTCTTGTACTTCCTTGTTGTTAAAGGAGTCCAATGCTCCATCTAATTTGTAAGTTTCTGTATTCATATTCTTTTCTTTTCTTAGTTCTCAATATATCTGATGGCCAGCATCGTGAGGTCGTCGCTTTGTGGAGCGTCGCCTACAAACTGATGCACTGCCTGAGTCATCTTTTCTATCTGAGCCTTACTGTTGGTCCCAGTATTCAGTTGTTCTGTGAGCCGTTGGAGCCCGAACTGTTCCTGCTGCACATTCATAGCCTCCGTCAGTCCGTCAGTATAGAGGAACAGCATGGAGCCTGGCGGGATATCATACTCCCTCATCACATAGGGTATAGTATCTTCGATGCCCAGAGGCAGGCCAGGCTTTGCTGGCAGCTCTATGACACGATTGCTCACAATGAACGGTTTGTTATGCCCGGCATTGACGTAGTTCAGTCGTCCGGAAGTCAGGTCGAGCACACCAGCGAAGAAGGTCACGAACATCATGGAGTCGTTGCCTTTGCACATGATCCGGTTGATATACGTGATAACCTTCTCAATATCATCCACATGACTGGCAGCGATGCGAAACTCGCATAACGTGGTAGCCATGACCAGGGCAGCTGGCACACCTTTGCCTGACACGTCGCCGATGCAGAAGAACAATTTCCCGTCGCGTACAAAGAAGTCGTACAAGTCGCCGCCCACCTCATGAGCAGGTGTCAAAGAACCGCTGATGTCCCAACGGCTGTCGGTAGCAGGGGTATAAGCCTCCGGCAACATGGATAACTGAATATCCCTGGCCGCATTCAGTTCTCCTTCTAAACGGCCTTTTTCCTCGTTCACCTGTTTGAGCTCCTCCATCTGGCGGGCCAGTGATTGCTGCATGAGGCTAAACGAACGGTGCAGTCGCCGCATCTCGTCCTTTGACTGGATAACAGGCAATTCGGCTTGCAGGTTGCCCCTTGCTACCTCATCCACAGCTTGGGTGAATGTGGTCAGTGGTGCAATGAGCTTGTGTATAGACCGCCGCAACAGGTATGTAAGTATACCCAGTGTCAACAAGAACAGCAAGGTCATCACCAACCTCATCCGCCGGACACCAATCACATAAAGAATACCGTTCTCCTCGATGTCCCTAACAATTCTCAATATGAAATAGTTGCCCAGAACAGCAGAAATGATAAGCGTCACGACTACATACAGCACCACCCACAAGGTGATACGGCTTGCGAGCGACTGGCGGATGCGTAATAATCGGGGCGTCTTCATTGGCGTCTGTTATTATTTCTTCGACCAATCCATGCAGTTGCGCACACGGAGGTCGGCATAGGGCTCAGCGTTGAAGATGGTAGGATTGTTGGTCATCAGCTGCTCTGTTCCATAGAGGAAGGAGAATGGTCTGGGCAGTTCCTTCGTGAAATCGATAGCATCTTGCAATAGAGTCGTATCGTCGTGACAGTCGAACAGGAATCTGTCTGTATCGTGATTGTCTAGGAACAAGACTAACTTGAAGTTCTCAGGATACTTGGCGAAATGGTCTGCCACCTTGCTACGTAAGGTCTGATTGCCTTTGATGCCCCGGCCTGCATGGATCTCTTCCAAGAGAATGTCACGATAGGCAAAGTCAAGAACACCATCCAGCGTATCTACATAGTCGGTCTGGAGATTGTCCTGATCAAAGGGCTTCGTGTCCTGCGTCAGGAACTCGTTCAGCCTGCTGTCTGTCTTGAAGTACAGCTGACTGGCCAGTTGCGGTCTGATGCCAAAGGCCCACACCTCACCGAATACCACGATGTCGCTGCGGATGGCCTGCATACTTTCACGGAAACGTTTCAGGAAGCTTAAAGGCTGTCCTAACGCATGATCGATGCGGAAAGCATCCACCCCCATGCGGACGAGTTTTTCGGCTTTATCAATCATGAAGTCTGCCACTTCGGGGTTCGTCAGATTGAACTTAGGCAGGTCGCCGAAACCTAAGAACGATACAAACTCATCGCTGCTATCGTTTTTATAGAAGAACCAGTCGCGTTGCTTACCTCCGTTTTTCAGTAGTGATGCCTCAAAGAGCGGCGCCTGATACCAGCAATGGTTGGGCACGAAGTCGCAGATAATCCGCATATCCTTGTTGTGAGCCAGGTCGAGCAGTCGCTGATAATCCTCCCACGTACCATAGTGAGGATCCACCTCCTCAAAATTCAGGGTGTGGTAGCCGTGATAGTTAGCTGTCTTGAATATGGGCGAGAGCATGATGGCGTTGAAGCCAAGATCTTTGATGTAGTCTAGTTTGTCAATGACTCCTTGCAGATTTCCCCCGCAAAATACGTTCTCACTCTTTGGTGGCGTCTGCCATCCTCCGTTGAATCTGTCAATCAGCAGATGATAGATCCTGATACTGTCAAACCATGAAGCGTTATTCATATTCTCTAATATTATAGCAATTTAATTCTTTTGCAAAAATACTCAATTTGGTCCACCTTTTCATCATTTTCCCCCTAAGTTTACAATTCTTTAAGATTTAAGGGAATGAGGAGGAGGAAACCAACAAATGTTAAATCCTGAGGCATAATCATTTAGCTTTGGGATTTTTTGCTTATTTTTGCAACAGATAATTTGCTATCCTAAATGACAATGAAAAAATTTCTTATTTCCACACTCGTCCTGTTGTTTACAGGATGGAGTTCAGCTACCGCTGACAATGAGGACGGTAGCCGTCTGTGGCTGCGCCTTGAGACCACTAATGCCGCAAAGGCTATTAAGGGGGTAAAGGGCACGGCTATGACTGAGTTGCAGACCTATTGGAAGGGTGGCTCTGTCGAGCTGAAAAAAGAAAAAGGTATCGCTGGCGATGGCTACACCATCAAGAGTAACGGCGGAAAGATTGTGATCTCTGCTGCCTGTGATGCAGGTCTGCTCTATGGTGCCTATCATCTGCTGCGCCTACAACAGATGGAAGCGTCAACGGCTTCGCTCGACATCAGCGAGAAACCTGCCTACGACCTGCGCATCCTGAACCACTGGGACAATCCCAATGGCACGGTGGAGCGTGGCTTTGCTGGAAAGAGTATCTTCCAGTATCCCGATCCTGCACGAATGAAGATGTACGCACGAGCTTGTGCCTCTGTGGGCATCAATGGCTCTGTGCTTAACAATGTGAACGCAAAGCCTGAGGCGCTGACAACGGACAACCTGCATCAAGTGAGGCGCATTGCCGACATGCTGCGCCCATATGGCATCCGCGTCTATCTCTCTATCAATTTCGCATCCCCCATCAAGGTTGGCGGTTTGGATACGGCTGATCCCATCGATGCCGATGTGGTGAAATGGTGGAAGGAAAAGGCGAAGGAGATCTATGGATTGATTCCCGATTTCGGTGGTTTCCTCGTGAAAGCCAATTCCGAGGGAGAGCCTGGTCCGCAGGACTTCGGACGAACCCATGCCGATGGAGCCAACATGCTGGCCAACGTGCTGAAACCCTATAAGGGTATCGTGATGTGGCGTGCCTTCGTGTATAACCCTCAGAGCAGCGATCGTGCCAACCAGGCCTATGAGGAGTTTATGCCCCTCGACGGACAGTTTGCTGATAATGTGATTATCCAGATCAAGAACGGTCCTATCGATTTCCAGCCGCGTGAGCCCTACAGCCCCCTGTTTACTGCGTTGCAGAAGACTCCGATGATGGTGGAGTTCCAGATCACACAGGAGTATCTGGGTGCCTCAAACCATCTGGTTTATCTTGCACCGATGTGGAAGGAGTTCTTCGACTCAGTGAAACCTGCAAGTCTGAAGGCAATGGCTGGTGTGGCTAATATTGGTGACGATGTGAACTGGTGCGGGCATCACTTCGCACAGTCTAACTGGTATGCCTTCGGTCGTCTGGCTTGGAATCCTTCACTCACCTCTGAGCAGATTGCCGACGAGTGGCTGCGCCAGACCTTTACGGGTGAGCAGAAGTTTGTGGATCCGATGAAGCAGGTGATGCTCGACAGTCGTGAGGCTTGTGTGAACTATATGATGCCGCTGGGTATCCATCATATCTTTGCAGGTGGGCACCATTATGGTCCAGAGCCCTGGTATGCGCCGAAGGGGTTGCGTGCCGACTGGACACCGCCTTACTACCATAAGGCTGACAGCATCGGAATGGGCTTCGATCGTACCACGAATGGCAGCGGCAACGTGAAACAGTATCCAGAATCGCTCTGTAATACCCTCAACGACATCAAGACCTGTCCTGAGAATGTGATCACCTGGTTCCATCATGTGCCCTGGGATTACAAGATGAAGAGTGGCCGCACCTTCTGGAACGAGCTGTGCCATAAGTATAACGACGGTGTGATTCAGGCGCGCCAGTTCCTCACAACCTGGGATGGCATGCAGCCTTATGTCGATTGTCAGCGTTTCAATGAGGTGCAGCGCCGACTGCGCGTCCAGGCACGCGATGCCGAGTGGTGGCGTTCAGCCTGTCTGCTCTATTTCCAGACATTCTCAAAGCGTCCGATCCCGCAGGATGTGGAGCATCCCGTTCATAATCTCGATGAGATGATGAAGTTCCGTATCCCCATCACGATGTATGAGAACCCCGCTCAGGGCTATACGAAATAGAAAACAATAATCCCCGCCAACGTGGCGGGGATTATTGTTGTTACCTTAATCGTTCCTTGGCTTTGGCGTAAGCCTTGTAGGATGTAAAACCACTGGCCTCTGCGGCGGCTTCTTCCGTAGAATTCGGATGCTGTGTCCTGTAGCGTTCGTAATAGTCGATACGTAACCCGTTGACATAATCTGCAAATCCGCCGTAACGCTCGATAAACACTTTTGTGACGTACTTACGGCTGAAACTGCAACGCTCCACCACCTGTTCCAGTTTCAGGTGAGGATCCAGATAGGCAGCTTCCGTGTTGACAAACTGCTCTATCTCTGATGCAATCCTGTTGGTGCGCTCCTCCGCCAGTTCTGCTGGGGCGTCTAATTCTACTTCCATTTCTTCCTCTTCAATACCCGAGAGGATGGCAGCACGCCGCCAGACTGGCATCACGTTGAGCAGCAGCGCGATGTTGAATAATGCCAGGGGCACACACATCCAAGCCATCACCGTCTGTGAGTCGGTGATGTAGCCAGGCCACAGAAAGGGGGTGAGGATAATCGGGGCTATCCACATGCGGTGGGCATACTCTGTTGGGAAGTCTTCCGGATTAGAGTAATTCACATCGCGTGCCAACTGCATCCACTTCCATACCTGCCACATGGCGATACCAGCGTAGATCATCGCCAGACAACTGGTCACCATCAGGATGATACTACACACTTTGACTCCGTTAGGCGTCAGCAGACCTGACGGCAACCAGGCATGAAGCACGAGCGGGAACATGGCCAGGAAGGTGACAAGGGCTGCAACCAGGTTGGTCGTCTTCCACATCTTCCATTGCTTCACCGTTCCGAAGAAACAGAAAATCAGTGCGCCACAATAAAAATAATAGGCACCAGGGAAGTACGACTTGAAAAGGATCCATGCTGCCTCACTCTTAGGGTTCAGAACGTAGGGCAGGAGCACTGTGGCACTCGCGTAAACAGCCACCTGCATCTTACGGTCAGGCCAGATGTAGGCCCGACGCTCTTTCGGCGTACCGCAATTATGGACTGCTCTCACGATGGAGAAAACCCAGCAGGTCACAATATAGACCGCAGCAGCTATGCCATACCAATAAAACTTATCTTCTATCATATTTCCATGCTGTTTTTATTGGTGCAAAAATACACTTTTTTTTTGATTTAAGTCGTTATGTGGTTGTTTTTTAGCAAATTCTTGTCGTTTACTTGACTCATTTTAATTTTTTATTCGTAATTTTGCAACCAAATAAATAATCAATGATGAAGCTTACCAGAACGATAATCCTGCTTGTAGCACTGACAGCGGTACTGTTCATGTCCTGCAAGGAACACCATGTTACACATCATCATGTGGCAGTTGACAGTCTGATAAACATCGCTTATCAGACACGTAACTATGATTCGATATTGAGTCTGGCCGACTTGCACCAGCAGGAAGGTACACTCTCCAGCATCGAAGCCTGTTATTGGCGTGGCTATGCCTATTCCCGTCTTCGCAAGATCCGTATGGCCGAGATAGAATGGAAGAAAGCTGTCGCACACACGATAGAGACAGATGAAGATCTGGTCTTTTATGCCCAGTCGGCCAATCGTCTTGCCGGTCTGCTCTATCTGAAGGCAGAGTATGGTCAAGTCATCAAGGTGGCATTGCCAGCCATCCAGCTGCTGAAAGAGAAAGACTATACCACGAACAATGATTACTTTAACCTGTTGACCTTCATGGGTTGTTGTGAGTTGAAGTTGGATCACGCGAGTGGAGCCGCCCATAACTTCTCACAGGTCTCAAAAGGCTATCAGCAGATCACACAAGCCAACCACCATATCGACAGCTACACCAGTTCCATCGTCGGACTGGTCACTATTGTTGATGCCTATATACAGACAGGGCATTACAGCGAGGCCTTGGAATGGATCGACCATCTGGACAGTATGCTGCAGGAATGTCGTCAGTTGCCAGGTGTGCGTGAATCGTATGTTGACAAGCAGTGGGCGAGAATCTGTCTGTACCGTGCTTCCGCTTTAGAGGGATTAGGCAAGAAGGCAGAGGCGGCAAAAGCCTATCAAGCAGCCTTGAAGACCCAATATGCCAAGACGGGCGATGGAAAGGTTGAGGCTTCGAGTTACCTGATGACAGCCCATCGTTGGAACGAGGCTGCCGACAATCTTCAGGTGCTGGCGGCACAGTTGGCGACCTATGACTTCAGGATGACCCAGGAAACGATCCATACCTATCTGTTGCCGAAATTCTTTGCCAATGTGAAGGCCAACCGCCTCGACAGTGCCATTGCCGTGGGTACATGGATCTGCCAGGCACTCGACTCTGCCATCGTCTGGCAGAAACATGACGATGCGGCTGAGCTGGCCACCATTTACGAAACTCAGCAGAAGGAGAACGAACTGATGGAGCAGCGCTCTAATCTTTCCGATATGCGTCTTCTGACAGTCTATATCACACTGGTGCTCGTCATTCTGGGTTTTGGACTCTTCATCTTCTTCCGCCACCGTGCGGCTGTGCGGCTGGAGAAAGCCTATTACGACCTCGAACGTGCCAATATGCGTGCTGAGGAGTCTTCCCGCATGAAGAGTGACTTCATCCAGCAGATCTCTCACGAAATCCGTACACCGCTCAATATCCTCTCAGGCTATACCCAGTTGCTGGCGATGCCCGATATGACATACGACAAAGCCACACTCGACAACATCAAGGAACAGATCACGGAGAATACCGACCGTATCACCAATCTGGTCAATAAGATGCTTGAACTCTCAGAGGCAAAGAACCGTTCCGACATCGAGTGCAATGATGATGTCACCCCATTGCAGATAGCCGTAGAGGCCATCGGTATTTCAGGTGTTGACAATGCGTCACATCTCACGTTCAGTATGATTGCTTCTCCAGAGTGCGAGGAGGTTCATGTCCAGACCAATCTCCAGGCCGCAGCCCGTGCGTTGTCGCAAGTGCTTGACAATGCACGTAAGTTCACGATACCATCAGAATCTCGTCAGCATGAGAAGCCTACTGACCATCAGCAGAAGGTTGTCTTGCGTATCTCCGTATCTTCCAGCCGCTTGTTCTTCTCGGTTGAGGATACAGGCATCGGCATTCCTCACAAGGAAGCAGAACGCATCTTTGATGAGTTTGTACAGTTGGATGAATTCTATGAGGGTACAGGTATCGGACTAACTGTCGCCCGTTCTCTGGCACGTCGTATAGGTGGAGACATCATGCTTGACACCGCCTATATCGGAGGCTCCCGCTTTGTCCTGACCTTGCCAGTCAACAAATAATAGTGTTGAGAAAATACGCATGAATCCTCGTGTCGCTGTCGAGCTCGGGGTGGAAGGAGGTGGCAAGCTGCTTGCCTTGTCGGGCAGCAACGATGTGACCATCTACGGTGGCGATGGACTGACAGTCGTTGGCGGTAATCGTCTCGATGTAGGGAGCACGGATGAAGGTCATAGGGACTTCCTCACCCACGCCAGCGACGGCACCAGAGGTGTGGAAACTGCCCAGCTGACGCCCATAGGCATTACGGCGCACCTGAATGTGCATCGTACCCAGACGACCTTCTGAGAGCAGGATCATACCGGCACAGGTGCCGAAAACAGGCATGCCGTCGAGAATGGCCTGACGGATGGGTTCGAAAAGATCCAGTTCGTTGAGAAGGCGCATCTGAACGGTGCTCTCACCACCAGGCAAAATCAATCCATCCTTTGGTTGCTGCCAGTCGCGCAGCTGGCGCACCTCGAAGGTCTCCACCCCGAGGCGCTGCAGCATCTGCTCATGTTCGATGAACGCCCCTTGTAGGGCGAGTACTGCGATTCTCATTTTCCGCGTTCAGCCATTAAGAGTTCGATTTCTTGTTCATTGATGCCTACCATAGCCTCACCCAGATCCTCTGAGAGCTCAGCCAGCAGTTTGGCATCCTTGTAGTTGGTGACAGCCTGTACGATGGCGGCAGCACGCTTGGCAGGATTGCCGCTCTTGAAGATACCGCTGCCCACGAATACGCCCTCAGCACCGAGTTGCATCATCAGGGCGGCATCGGCTGGGGTAGCGACACCACCAGCGGCGAAGTTCACCACAGGCAGCTTGCCGTTCTCATGCACGAACTTCACCAGCTCGTAAGGTGCCTGCAACTGTTTGGCGGCTTCGTAAAGCTCATCTTCACTCATGCTGACAAGACGACGGATCTCACTCTGCATCAGTCGCATGTGACTCACGGCCTGTACCACATCACCAGTGCCAGGCTCTCCCTTCGTGCGGATCATCGTGGCACCTTCTGCGATACGGCGCAGAGCCTCACCGAGGTTTTTGGCACCACAGACGAAGGGTACGTCGAACTTGGTCTTATCGATATGGTAGATATTGTCGGCTGGACTCAGTACCTCACTCTCGTCGATATAGTCGATCTCGATGGCCTGCAGGATCTGTGCCTCTGCGATATGACCAATGCGGCATTTCGCCATTACGGGGATACTCACGGCTTCCTGAATGCCACGAATCATCTTGGGATCACTCATGCGGGAGACACCACCAGCGGCACGGATATCGGCTGGGATGCGCTCAAGGGCCATCACGGCGCAGGCACCTGCTGCCTCGGCGATACGAGCCTGTTCGGGGGTTGTTACATCCATAATCACACCGCCTTTGAGCATCTGTGCCAACTGGCGGTTAAGGTCTTGTCTGTTTGTTTCCATTGCTTTGCTAATTTTTTGAGTTGATTAAAATCCGGGTGCAAAGTAAGGGCTTTTCCAGGACAACTGGAAATCGGGTTCGCGTTCTGATAAACGAAAACTCAATTTTGGTAAATCTTCTTGTGTGTGCGCGTTTTTACTTTCTGACCTCGCTGGGGGCGACACCCTTCTGCTTCTTGTAATAGCGCGACAGATGGGCTTGTGAGGAGAAACCCAGCAGCGTGGCAATCTCCTTGAGGGGCTTGTTGGTGCTGGTGAGTAGGGTGGTGATCTCTGAGGTGATACGTTCGTCGATCATCGCTTTGGGGGAGCGGTGGGCGATGCTGCGTGTGACCTGTCCCAGATAACGTGCACTGACACCCAATTGCTCGGCATAGAAGGCCACATCGCTATAATGGTGGCAGAAACGGTCGATGGCATCAAGAAACAGGTTGTAGAGCTCCCCGCTGCGACTATTGTTCTCGGTATAGCCCTTGGGCTTCTGACTCACATAACTGCGGGCATGAAGCATGGCCTCGTTCACAGCCTCCCCACAACTGAGATAGTAGGCAAGGGCAGCAGCCAGCTGGTTGGCGTGTCCGTGTTGACGGATGCCTGTTGGCAGGTCGGAGGGTTCGAGTACGATGGTGCAGAGGGGGATGAGCAACTCCTGAATCGTGTGATACACCTGCGGCTCCACCAGCAGGTCGCCACGGGTGGAATGGAGCACGGGGGCATAGACTATATACTTCGGACGATATTTCCGCATGAGCTCTGCCACCACCTGCACCACATCGATGCGACGCAGCAGACCGATCTTCACCACTTGCGGCTGAAGGTCGTTGAGGATGGCCTCTATCTGTGTACGGACGGTAGTGGCGGGCAGGTCGTAGAACTCCTGGATACCGAGGGTGTTCTGTACGGTAATCGAAGTGATGGCTGATGTTACTTTGCCTCCCAGTTCGCTGATGCAGCGGATGTCGGCCTGTAAGCCAGAGCCTCCAGAGCCGTCGGAACCGGTAATTGTCAGTATGGTTTGCATGATGTTCGCTTAGTTTCTGGGTGCAAAGGTAAATAAAAAGTTAGAATCAGCCAAACAATTGATGGCTTTTGTTTATGGAATGAGGGCTCGGGATGAAAAATGGGGACTCGAAACTGTCACAGTGTCGAGCCCCCGGCAAACTTCAAACAACCATAAAGGCTATCGAATAAATAGTAATTCTCTATACTTTGGCAGCGGCCAGAGAGAATCATCAACAATAAGTTCCAGTTTATCGATCTCGTAACGGATATCGTCGAGCTTCGGCTCTACCTTGTCGTGGTAGGCAATAGCCTTCTGATGTTCGTCCTCGATCTTGTTGGCCAGCTTACGGGCGTTGACCAGATCCTCTACACCCTTCTCGATGGCGCTGGTACGCTCGGCAATCTCCTCGATGATCTTGAGGTTTCGGGCGTTCAGCTTCTCAGCCTTGTCAACGGCAAAGGCGTTAGAGACGCTATCCACATTCTTCAGCAGCTTGCTCTGATAGTGCGTAGCCACAGGGATGATGTGGTTCATGGAGAGGTCACCGAGTACACGGGCCTCAATCTGAATCTTCTTGGTGTAGGTCTCCCATTTCACCTCATTGCGAGCCTCCAGTTCCTTCTTCGTCATCACACCCAGACTCTCGAACATCTCGATGCTCTCAGGATCGAGGTAGCGCTCGAAGATCTTCGGACAAGACTTCTCCACATCGAGTCCGCGCTTGGTGGCTTCGATCACCCATTCGTCGCTGTAACCGTTGCCGTCGAAGCGGATGGGCTTACAGGTCTTGATGTCCTCGCGCAGCACGTCGATGATGGCGTGGAAGGTAGCACTGTGGTCTGTGCCTGCGAGCTTCTTCTCGTACTCAGGTATCTTGGCATCCACACGCTTCTTGAAGTTCACAAGCGCCTCGGCTACGGCACTGTTCAGGGCTATCATCGCACTGGCGCAGTTGGCCTCAGAACCTACGGCACGGAACTCGAAACGGTTACCTGTGAAGGCGAATGGAGAGGTGCGGTTACGGTCGGTATTGTCAATCAGCAGCTCAGGAATCTCTGGAATATCCATCTTCAGTCCCTGCTTGCCTGCCATCGCGAGGATATCCTCCTTGTCGGCCTTCTCAATGTGGTCTAACAGCTCGCTCACCTGCTTGCCGAGGAATGAGGAAACGATGGCAGGAGGCGCCTCGTTGGCACCCAGACGGTGGGCATTGGTGGCACTCATGATAGAGGCTTTCAGCAGACCGTTGTGCTTATAGACGCCCATCAGTGTCTCAACGATGAAGGTGGCAAAGCGCAGGTTGGCCTCTGCGGTTTTACCAGGGGCATGCAACAGGATGCCGTTGTCGGTGCTCAAGCTCCAGTTGTTGTGCTTACCACTACCGTTGATGCCTGCAAACGGCTTCTCGTGGAGCAGCACACGGAATCCGTGCTTGCGGGCCACGCGCTTCATCACTGACATCAGCAGCATGTTGTGATCCACTGCCAGGTTGGTCTCCTCGAAGATCGGTGCCAGCTCAAACTGGTTCGGAGCCACCTCGTTGTGACGTGTCTTACAGGGGATGCCCAGCTCCAGTGCCTCAATCTCCAGCTCACGCATGAAAGCTGCCACGCGCTCAGGGATACTGCCGAAGTAGTGGTCGTCCATCTGCTGGTTCTTCGCAGAGTCGTGTCCCATCAGGGTGCGCCCTGTCAGCAGCAGGTCAGGACGTGCGGCGTAGAGTCCCTCATCCACGAGGAAGTACTCCTGCTCCCAGCCCAGGTTGGAGGTGACCTTTTTCACTGAGGGGTCGAAGTAATGACACACTTCAGTGGCTGCCACGTTCACAGCGTGCAGTGCACGGAGTAGGGGAGCCTTATAGTCGAGTGCCTCACCACTGTAAGAGATGAAGACAGTGGGGATACACAGGGTATCGTCGATGATGAACACAGGCGATGTGGGATCCCATGCAGAGTAGCCGCGTGCCTCGAAGGTAGAACGGATACCACCAGAGGGGAATGAAGAGGCGTCGGGCTCCTGCTGTACGAGCAGCTTGCCAGTGAACTCTTCCACCATACCACCCTTACCGTCGTGCTCGATGAATGAGTCGTGCTTCTCGGCAGTGCCCTCAGTCAGAGGCTGGAACCAGTGAGTATAATGGGTGACACCGTTCTCTGTGGCCCACTGCTTCATGCCGGCAGCTACTGCATCGGCTACCTGGCGATCCAGGCGTGCACCGTTGTCCATCACGTCAATCATCTTCTCATAGACGTTCTTCGGCAGGTATTTATACATCTTCTCGCGATTGAATACTTTCTTGCCAAAGTACTGTGCGGGTCGTTCACTTGGAATCTTTACGTCGAGGGGCTTCTTCTTGAATGCCTCACCGACTACCTGAAATCTTAATGCTTCCATAATTGTTTGTGTTTAATGTTGTTTTGTCCAATTTGTTATTCTGTTTAATGCTTCTTCTGTTGTTTCGTGACTACCGAATGCCGTGAAGCGCACATAGCCCTCTCCGCTGGGTCCGAAGCCCACACCGGGGGTACATACCACGTTGGCACCATAGAGCAGTTCCTCGAAGAACTGCCACGAGGTAGTGCCGTCGGGTGTCCTCATCCAGATATAGGGGGCGTTCTCACCGCCATACACCTCGTAGCCGAGTGAGCGCAGCGTGTCAAGCATCTTCCGGGCATTCTCCATATAGTAGTCGATAGTTGCCTGAATCTGCACCTTACCCTCAGGCGTGTAGATCGCCTCGGCAGCACGCTGACTGATGTAGCTCGCACCATTGAACTTCGTACACTGACGACGGTTCCAGAGTTGGTGCACGGAGTGGCGATTTCCTTCGAAATCGGCTACCGTCAGCTCTTTCGGCACGATGGTATAGCCACAGCGCACACCTGTGAAGCCAGCCGTCTTGGAGTAGGAGTGGAACTCGATGGCGCATTTGCGGGCACCTCTGATCTCATAGATACTACGCGGAATCTCCGGATCGCGGATATAAGCCTGATAGGCGGCATCGTAGAGGATCAGCGCATCGTTTTTCAGCGCGTAGTTCACCCACTTCCGCAACTCCTGTTTCGTAATCACCGTTCCCGTTGGGTTGTTGGGGTAACACAGATAGATCACGTCCATGTGGCGGTCCTTGGGAATGCTGGGCGTAAAGCCGTTCTCTGCCGTACAGGGCATATACACTACGTTTGTCCAGCGTCCGTTCTCGAAGGTGCCGCATCGGCCTATCATCACGTTGGAGTCGATATAGACGGGATAGATCGGGTCGGTCACGCCGATGAAGTTATCCCAGTGCAGCAGCTCCTGAATGTTTCCTGTATCCGATTTCGCACCGTCGTTGATAAACACCTCGTCGATGTCGAGATGGATGCCACGTGGCAGAAAATCGTTCTTCAGGATCGCCTCACGCAGGAAAGCGTAGCCCTGTTCGGGACCATAACCGTGAAATCCCTCTGCCGTAGCCATCTCGTCGGTAGCCTTGTGCATCGCCTCGATGACAGCCGGACAGAGTGGTTGTGTCACGTCGCCGATGCCCAGTGAGATCACCTCCGCTTTCGGGTGCATCACCTTGAAGGCATTCACCTTTTTGGCAATGTCGGCGAACAAATAGTTGTTCTGTAAGTTTAAGAAATGTACGTTTACTAAAGCCATAGTTTTATGCTGTTTGAAGTTTTGCCAGTTCTATCTCCCCGTCGAACACGAATTCGGCAGGGCCTGTCATATATACATGATTATCTTCTTTGCGCCACTCGATGGTAAGTGTGCCGCCATCCATCACGATCTGTGAGGTGCGCTTGGCCCGTCCTGTCAGAACGGCTGCAACGGCAGTGGCACAGGCTCCCGTGCCGCAGGCCTCCGTGATACCAGAGCCACGTTCCCACACACGGGTGCGGATGCTGCCGTCAGCCTCCACACGGGCAAACTCGATATTACAACGCTGTGGGAAAGCCAGATGATACTCCAGCCGCTTTCCCATCTCACCCACCTGATCCACATCGTCGGTGAAACATACGTAGTGAGGGTTGCCCATCGATACGAATGTGCCGTTGCCAGGATTGCGTAAGGCGATGAACTGGGCTTCGTTTTCCAGCTGAGGCTCACCCATATCCACCGTCACGCTTTCCACCATTCCCTGGTTTACTTTCAGATTTAGAATCTTGACGCCTGAGAGGGTTAGCAGTCGTATCTCCGTCAGAGAGGTCAGTCCGCGCTCAAAGAGATATTTGCCGATGCATCTGGATGCATTGCCGCACATCATCGCTTCAGAACCGTCTGCATTGAAGATACGCATAGAGAAGTCAGCCTCAGGCACTGGCGACTTGTCGATCAGTACAAGTCCGTCAGATCCGATACCTTTATGGCGGTTGCTCCAAACGATGGCTGCTGCTTGCGGATCGGCAATCTCGTACTCCATTATATTAATATAAATGTAGTCGTTGCCACAACCATGCATCTTGGTAAACCTTATTTTCTCTTTCATTCTGCTATCCTAATTTAGAAGTTTGCTGTCATTTTGTTATCTTTTCTGGTGCAAAGATAGGCAAATAGTTATAAATAAACAAATAAATGATTACTTTTTGTTTATTCGTTTTGGTAAAAAATGACATTTTGTCAATTCTTGCCCGTTTCCTTCGGGTGTATCGTTTACACTTTGCGCTAAAAGCGTTGGTTTCACGTGCAAAATGTCAAACGCGATTTATTTTATATGCAATTTTCTTGCAAAAACAAAAAAATTACGCTATATTTGCAGCCAGATAGACTTTATTATTTCAAAAACTACTATTAACATGAAGAGAATCAATCTGTGGATGCCAGTTGCCATCCTTATTTGCAGCCTTATGATGACGGGACTCAGTTCCTGTAATGACGTCGCCGACAACCCAGGTAATAGAGATGCCCAAAGCAGGGATGTCGGATATGATGTCGATAATGTGAAAATGGTCGAATCCAGAGATGTCAGTATTAAGGAAATCTTGGAGGATATTATCGTTGACCATGATGACCTGGAAACTGACGAAGACCTTATTTATACTGAATGGGGAAAAGAGCAGTTGAAGGACCTTCAGGATGATGAGCAGAATACCGCGTCCACCAGAGCAGGCCTTGATGGCGAATCGGGCGAAACAAAGATGGGTATAAAGTATGTGACCATACGTTACAAGACTATAGGAGCCGACGGTGAGGAAACGGAACTCTCCGAACTCATTGCCTATGACAAGAATGCAGGCGGTAATGACCCAACGAAGAATCCGAAGAATCTGGTCATCGGTTGTCACTGTACCATCACCAGCGACGCAGAGCGCCCCACCAACTTCAAGAAGCTCGATTTCAACACCGATGTCAACATGTTGACCTTGCTCTCCTCAAGCCAGAAGTGCCTGGTGGTGATTCCCGATTACGAGGGTTACGGTTCAACCAGCAGCACCGCTCATCCATATTGCAATCGTGATGTGACGGCCAAGCAAGTGATCGACGGCGCAAAAGCAGCGGTAGTGTGGTTTGAAGCGAATGTCGCCAAGCTGCAGTCAGACTGGAAGACGGTTGCCGTGGGCTATTCACAGGGGGGAGCTGTGGCAGCCAGCATACCGAGCTATTACTATGCCAATAACCTCACAGGACTGGATGTCATTGGTGCAGTATGCGGCGACGGTCCTTACGATCCGCTGGCCACACTGAAGCAGTATATCAAGGAAGACCGCCTCTACATGCCTGTAGCCCCCGCACTGTTACTCAAGGGGATGGTTGACACCGACAAGCAGTTGATGGCGCTGGGCTGCACCTACAAGGACTTTGTGACAGACAAGTTCTATAACACAGGCATCTTCGACTGGCTTAAGAGTAAGGAATACGCCACTGATGTCATTCAAACCAAGCTGCTCGAGTATTCTGCCAAGAATGGTGGTGAGTCGGGCTTTACCATGATGGCGATGTACAATAACGAGTTCAAGGCCTACATCCCTGAGAACATCAAAGAGGGCGACAAGAACTGGCAACTGTCGAATGGCAAGGGTGTGAACTATTGCACGGTCGATCAGTGTTTCAAGCCTGAGGTCATCGAATACTTCAAGAGTGGTACGATCACGGGCGACGTGCCAGAGGCGAAGCTGAAGGCACTGGAGCAGGCCCTTGAGAAGAACAGCCTGACTTACGGCAGTTGGAAACCCAGTGGCGCTTATCCACACGCATACCACTTCTTCCATTCTACACGCGACGAGGTGGTGCCTTTCTGCAATTATGAGAGTGTGAAAGCCGCTTGGGGCACGAACCTGTTCCTGGGAAACCCCTTCGAGTCGAGTTTTTGCTATCTGCATCTGGGCACTGGCGCCAACTTCTATGTGCTGAGAGTCATCAATTTTACCTCAAACATCCTCAATCGTAAGTGGGCTCCAGGCGAAACAAAATGAGCCTACGCGCTTTCATCACGCCCGGCTCACGCCACTTCGGAGAGCTGTCTCGCGGATCACCTTCTTCTGGTCGAGACTGGTGTAGAGCTCGGGTTTCAACACATAACGGTAAGAACCAGGATGTTCTCATTAATCTCCTCGAAAGTGATCTTCTTGGCTTTATTGATGGTTTCTACCAGCCATACATACTTGTTTAAAAGGTTCTTTGCCATAACTTTTTGAATTAGTCTGCTGCAAAGATACAAAAAACCTATGCAAAAACAATGCATAGGTTTGTTTTTTTCATGATATCTCTCTATGGACGCTGTAATGAGAAAGGGGCGCGCATCACTGCGAACCCCTCTTTCCAACAATCTATGAATAACTAAAAACCAATCCCGTCATTACTACGGGAACTAATCGAAATAATAATGCCAAATATCGTTCAGCAGATTAACTGCTGGTGTTTCTTGCGTTTATTCTTACTTCCAGCCTGATTGTTTCATCGGGTTGGTACATCACAATCAAATAGCAAAGGGGCGCGCTGTCACAGCGAACCCCGTATGCTAATTCCAAAACTTAAAAGCAAAATTCAAATGAAAAAGATAACTAACTATAAACCCTAACTAAATGTATGAAACTGGTGCAAAGGTACGATGAAAAACTGCTGATTCCAAGAAATTAGCCTGATTCTTGTCGGAGTTGTTGCGACAGGGGGGATGATATACGACAAAGTAGGTGGATGAGGGGTGAGATTGTCGTAAAACATAACCTAGTGTCTCGATGTTTATAAGAGAGACTCTATAGCTCCCTGTTGGCATTAATGGTCTTGAAAAGCGCCGTGATTCCCTTGGCTGCGTCAAGCCTGCTCTTATAGCTGTCGCTGTATGCTGCTGGCACCGTATTGCCCTGATAGATGGTGGCGAACGTGCCGCCGCCCATCTGTCGGCTCTTGATGATGACTTCTATCAGTTCTCCGTTGTGGAAGTAGAAACGTAGCTCGTAGTCCTTTCCCTCAGAGAGGTCGGGTTGGGCTGCATAGATAAACTCAATGTGCCCTAGCTGGTCGTAGAGATACTCTTCGTAATACTCGCGTGCGGCGAAGTTATATCGCTTTGTTGCGAAATCCAGGAAGAGGTCAGGGTAAATCTGTCCTTCCTCCTTCAGTTCTTCGCGGTAGTACATCTTCACATCCTCATAATGATAGCCAGTTGCAGGCAGGTTCTGCTTTACTTGAGCGGTGAAACACTGTGTCACGGGGTAGATGTCGCCACCATCTTCCACCTGCTGCTGTTGCTCAATATACGCTTTCGCCGCTGCATAGTGCTTGCGGATTGTCGCCTTCGGGTCCTGTGGCTTTGCCGTCTGAGCCATACTGCTCAGTGCCAGCATCATTGTCAGTAACAGTGCTATCAGTCTCATGTCGATTAGAATAATTGATGTGGCAAATATAAGGCATATTTTGGAAATTTCCAAATATTTATAGCGAAATCTTTGCAAAGTGTCAAATAATGAGGATTGGACGGGCATGCTGCTCGACAAACTGAAAAAATAAGAGAGAGCCGAAGCTCTCTCTTACTATTTGAAGTAGGCAGCAACTTTCTGTGCTGTCTGTCGTCCGCTTGCCATCGCCCTGACAACGAGTGAGGCACCATTGGCGGCATCGCCACAGACAAACACATTGTCGGGATACTGCGGATGTTCCGGCTTGAGGAATCCCATAGCGAGGAGTACGAGCTCTGCCTTGATAATCTCAGGCTTGCCTTTCTCTACCATGATGGGGCGACCGCCTTCCGGGTTCGGTTTCCAGTCGATCTCCTGTACCTTCACACCTGTGAGCTTACCGTTTTCGCCTAAGAACTCCAGCGTGTTGATGTTCCAGCGACGGGTGCATCCCTCTTCGTGACTCGATGTGGTCTTGAGGGTGCGAGGCCAGTTGGGCCACGGGTTCTGCGGGTCTTCAGGACCTTCTACGGGTTTAGGCATGATCTCTATCTGAGTGACACTCTTACATCCCTGACGATGAGCAGTTCCGATGCAGTCGGAGCCTGTGTCACCACCACCAATCACCAGCACGTCTTTTCCTTTGGCTGTAACGCGCTCCTCTTTACTGAATTCCATGCCTGCCAGCACACGGTTCTGCTGTGAGAGCAGGTCGAGGGCGAAATGTACGCCCTTGAGTTCTCTGCCTGGGGCTTTCAGATCGCGGGCGGTGGGGGTGCCGGTAGAGATGATGACGGCATCGAAATCAGAGGCGAGAGAGGAGATATTGTCGATGGCTGCGCCATAGTTGAAGGTGATGCCTTCGGCCTCTAGCAGTTTGATACGACGATCAATGATGGCCTTGTTCAGTTTGAAGTTAGGGATGCCATAGCGGAGCAAGCCGCCAGCAGCCTCGTTCTTCTCAAAAACGGTGACGCTGTAACCCATGTGGTTCAGGTCGTTGGCAGCAGCGAGTCCTGCAGGTCCGGCACCGATGACAGCCACCTTCTTACCATTGCGCTGGATATCCGTGCGCGGCTGGATGAAACCCTCTTGGAAGGCCATCTCGATGATGGCGCACTCGTCTTCACGGTTGGTGGTAGGCTCATGGTTGAAACGGTTCAGCACACAGGCCTTCTCACAGAGGGCTGGACAGATGCGCCCTGTGAACTCCGGGAAGGGGTTGGTGCTGGTGAGCAACTGATAGGCCAACTCGAAGTCGCCCTTGAACAGGGCGTCGTTCCACTCAGGGGCTTTGTTGCCCAGTGGACAAGCCCAGTGGCAGAAAGGTACGCCACAGTCCATACAGCGCGATGCCTGTAGTTTGCGTTCTCGCGTTGAGAGCGTCTGCTCCACCTCGCCAAAGTCGTGGATTCTATCGTGAATCGGACGGTAACCCGCCTCCTGGCGGTGTATCTCTAAAAATGCTTTTGGATTTCCCATTCTCTTCTTCGAGTACGCGTTTGTACTCGATGGGTATCACCTGGATGAAGTCCTCGATGTAACGCTGCCAGTTGTCGAGCATGCGACCTGCGAGGGCAGATCCTGTGTGCAGATAGTGCTGACGGATGAGTTCGAGCAGCTCCTTACGTGATAAGGAGTCCTCAACCAGTGAGAGTTCCACCATATCCATATTACAGAAGTAGTCGAAGGTGTGGTCAGGATCATAGACGTAAGCCACACCACCACTCATACCTGCAGCGAAGTTACGGCCCGTCTTTCCTAATACCACCACACGCCCGCCTGTCATATACTCGCAGCAGTGGTCGCCTGCGCCCTCGATGACTGCAATGGCACCAGAGTTACGTACGCCAAAGCGTTCGCCCACCTTACCATTGATAAAGAGCTCACCTGAGGTGGCGCCATAGAGACCTGTGTTACCAGCAATGATATTCTCCTCGGCTTTGAAGTCGTCGCTGCGACGGGCTGGGGGCAGAATCGAGATGCGTCCGCCTGAGAGTCCCTTGCCGAAGTAGTCGTTGGTCTCACCTTCCAGGCGGATGTCGAGACCTTTCACTGCAAAGGCGCCAAAGCTCTGACCTGCACTGCCCTTGAACTTGATTTTGATCGTGCCATCGGGCAGACCTGCCTCACCATATTTCTTGGCAATGACACCACTGAGCATCGTACCCACAGCACGGTCTGTATTCTTGATGGCATAGTCGAGGGTCACCTCTTCCTGTTCGTCAATGGCTTTTTGGGCGGCTCGGATGATCTCCTCATCCTTCACACCTGTCACCTTGGTATAGGCACCACGATCCCAGTAGAGGTTTTTGTCTGTCTCGGGCTTGTGCAGCAGACGGGCAAAGTCGATGGTCTGCTGTTTCTCTGTAGCATGTTCTGTGTTCACCTCGATCAGCTCCGTGTGGCCGATAATCTCCTTCAGACTCTTCACGCCGATTTCTGCGAGATATTCGCGAACCTGCTCTGCCAGGAAGGTGAAGTAGTTAACGACATACTCTGCGCGACCTTCGAAGTGCTTACGCAACTCGGGGTTCTGTGTCGCTACACCCATCGGACAGGTGTTTGTGTTGCATTTGCGCATCATCACACAGCCCAGCACAATCAGGGGCAGCGTACCAAACGAGAACTCGTCGGCACCCAGCATCGCCATGATGATGACATCCTTCGCAGTCTTCAACTGTCCATCGGTTTGCAGGCGCACCTGATTTCTCAAACCGTTGCGTACCAGCGTCTGTTGCGTTTCTGCCAGTCCGATTTCGGGAGAGATACCTGCGAAACGCATGCTTGAAGCAGGTGAGGCACCTGTACCACCTTCGGCACCAGAGATGACGATGAGGTCGGCTTTGGCCTTTGCCACACCAGCGGCGATGGTTCCCACACCACTCTCTGCCACGAGTTTCACGCTGACAGCAGCTGTCGGGTTGATATTCTTCAGGTCGAAAATGAGTTGTGCCAGATCCTCGATCGAATAGATGTCGTGATGAGGTGGGGGAGAGATGAGTGAGATGCCGGGGATGGCGTTACGTGTCTTGGCGATGATCTCATTCACCTTGAAACCAGGCAGCTGTCCGCCCTCACCAGGCTTCGCACCCTGTGCCACTTTAATCTGTATCTCTTCTGCGTTGACCAAGTACTCGGCTGTGACACCAAAACGTCCACTGGCAATCTGCTTGGTCTTACTTGAAAGGCTTACACCATCCACCTCTGTGTGATAGCGGGCATTATCCTCGCCACCCTCACCGGTGTTAGAGCGTGCTCCCAGTTTGTTCATCGCCAGAGCCAGTGCCTCGTGGGCCTCGATACTCAGCGCACCAAATGACATCGCACCTGTGACGAAGTGCTTCACGATACTCTCTACGGACTCCACCTCGTCGATAGGTGTGGGCTGGGCAGCCTTCTTGAAGCCGAAGAAATCACGGATGAAGATAGGTGATTCCTTCTCATCGACAATCTTCGCCCAAGCCTTGAACTTATCGTAGTTGCCCTGACGGGTAGCCAACTGCAACTGGGCGATGGTCTCTGGGTTCCAGGCGTGCTTGATGCCGTCCTTACGCCAGGCAAACTGACCTTGGTTCTGCAGCAGCGTCTGATTCTTGGCAGCCGCATGCAGGGCAATGGCATCACGCGCAATCTCCTTCAGACCTACGCCACCAATGGTACTCACCTCTGTGCCGAAGTAACGGCGCAGCAGGTCTTCACTCAGTCCGATAGACTCGAAGATCTTTGCACCACGATACGAGCGGATGGTCGAGATACCCATCTTCGACATGATCTTCTTCAAACCCTTATCCACCGCCTTGATGTAGTTCTTCTCTGCGGTGGCGTACTCCTCCTGTATCTTGCCACGCTTCACCAGATCGTCGAGTACGGCGAAGGTCATGTAAGGGCACAGGGCACTGGCTCCGTAGCCCAGCAGCAGGGCTGCGTGCATCACCTCACGGATCTCGCCGCTCTCCACAATCAGTGCCGTCTGCACACGCTTACCCACACTAATCAGATAGTGGTGGACTGCAGAGACAGCCAACAGACTGGGAATCGCAGCATGTGTCTCGTCGAGGTCGCGATCGCTCAGGATGATGTAGTTCACACCTTCATCGACACTCTCCTCAGCTTTCTTGCAGAGGTCGTCGAGTGCCTGGCGCAGTCCGCTTTCACCCTGCGCTATCTCAAAGAGAATGGGCAGCTTCTTGGTGTTGAAACCCTTGTAACGGATGTTACATAATATATCGAGTTGTGTGTTGGTCAATACGGGTTGCGGCAGACGTACCATCTTGCAGTTTGAGGCATCGGGTGTCAGGATGTTCGTACCTACGGCACCGATATACTCTGTGAGTGACATCACCAGTTCTTCGCGGATGGGGTCGATGGCAGGGTTCGTGACCTGCGCAAACTGCTGACGGAAGTAGTTGAACAGCACCTGCGGACGATCTGAGATGACAGCCAGCGGGGTGTCGTTACCCATCGCTGCCACAGGCTCCTGACCTGCAGTAGCCATCGGGATGATGGTCTTGTCGATATCCTCCTGACCAAAACCGAAGGTCACCAACTTACCTGCCAGATTGCTGACACTGTTATCCACCTTGCGACCACTCTTCAGTTTCTCCAGCTGCACACGGTTCTCGTTGAGCCACTCGCGATATGGATGTGCCTTAGCGAGTTGTTCCTTGATCTCACCGTCGTAGTAGATCTTACCTTCCTGCGTATCAATCAGCAGGATCTTTCCTGGTTGCAGGCGACCTTTCGATACCACATCACTGGGTTCAAAATCCATCACGCCAACCTCACTGGCAACTACCATCATACCCTGTTTGGTGATGGTATAGCGACTGGGTCGCAAGCCGTTTCTGTCGAGCATACCACCTGCGTAGCGACCATCGCTGAACAGCAGGGCTGCAGGACCGTCCCACGGCTCCATCAAGATGGAGTGATACTCGTAGAAGGCCTTCAGATCCTCTGAGATGGGATTCTTGTCGTTGAAGCTCTCAGGCACCAAGATAGCCATCGCCTGCGGCAGGGAGAGTCCGCTCATCATCAGGAACTCGAACACGTTGTCGAGACTGGCAGAGTCACTCATACCCTCCTGCACAATCGGGCGCAGATCCTTGATGTCACCCAGTGCCTCACTCGAAAGCACACTCTCACGAGCCTTCATCCACCCACGATTACCTCGGATGGTGTTGATCTCACCGTTATGGGCTAACAAACGGAAGGGCTGGGCCAACGACCACGTGGGAAATGTGTTTGTGCTGAAACGGGAGTGTACCAGCGCCAGTCCGCTTGTAAAGTAATCATTCGACAGATCAGGGAAATAGCGACGCAGCTGTCCGCTGGTCAGCATACCCTTGTAGATAATGTTCTTGTTCGACAGTGAACAGATATAGAAATCTTTGTCGTTGATACGGTTTTCGATGCGTTTGCGTACCTTATATAAGATACGCTCAAACACAGGCACATCCTCCTCGGATACACCTGTCACGAAAATCTGTTTGATGTCAGGTTCCACCTCACGGGCTGCTACACCCAGCACTTCAGGGTTGGTAGGCACTGTGCGCAGATGCATCAGGGTCAGTCCCTCGCGCTCGATCTCCTCGATCATAACACTTAGGATCGCCTGTTGCGCCTGCTCGTCCTTTGGAAGGAACACCAGTCCTGTGCCATACTTTCCCTTCTCGGGTACGGGAATACCCTGAAGCAGAATAAATTCATGGGGAATCTGTACCATGATACCAGCACCGTCGCCCGTCTTGTCTCGCGTCTCAGCGCCACGATGCTCCATGTTTTCCAATACTTTGAGTGCATTGTCCACCAACTCGTGGCTCTTACCGCCGTGGATATTTACCACCATACCCACACCACATGCATCATGTTCGTAGTCAGACTGGTAAAGTCCGTCCTGTGTCCTTTGTGCGCTCTTTAGTTGTTGAAGTTCGCAATGTGTCATATTATCCTTACTTTTACTTACATTCTGTTTGAAAATTGCTGCAAAATTAATGCATTGTGTTAGAATAATAGTTATATTACTTACTCTTTTCATCTAGAAAATTCTTGCTTCTGACATTTTGCTCTTAAAATCGTTATTTTCCTGACAATCTGTAAACTGTAATCCCTATTGCTCAGGGTTCTCATTGACAGATTGACAAAAAGTCCCATTTTTAAGGCTTTCCAGAGGTCTGTTTATTCCGTTTTTGTATAAAAATGACATTTTGTTACAATTCTGAGGGATTAAGCCCGAATTTGTTAGCAAAAAGATAGAATTATTTTGTGATTACTTTACAAAATGTCAGTTTGGCATCGTTTTAACAATCGAAACGAAAGAAAGTTTGCAAATATTCTATCAAAACGCACTACCTTTGCACTTGTAAGCAGGTTACAAGTGCGAGTGAAGGCTGCGGCTCAGCATAGCTCGAGCGAGCTCGGCTCTGCATTCGCCTTGCACTTCACTTGCCGCTGCAAACAAGTTGCAATAATCATTAATTATTAATAAGATAAAAAGAAAGCGTATGAAAAGAATTGAAGCAATTATCAGGAAGACGAAGTTTGAGGAGGTGAAAGAAGCCTTGCTCAGTTCGGACATCGACTGGTTTGAGTACCACAACGTGCACGGCATCGGACAGAGTCGTCAGGAGCGAATCTATCGTGGTGTACAGTACTCAACAGACGTGATTGAGCGCGTAGCCCTGACGATCGTCTGCCGTGATCCGCTGGTGGAGCCCACGGTGAAGGTGATCCTCAAGGTGGCACACACAGGCGAAGTGGGCGATGGCCGTATCTTCGTGAGTGACATGATCGACACATGGAGT